>CAXBPM010000607.1:0-2370 GCA_963977345.1 uncultured Roseivirga sp. | reverse complement strand
TGATCAGCGACTTCTATCATTTAAAGCCAGAAGATGTAGAAGCATGGCTCAAAGATGTAAGCTGGACACCTCGTCCGCATCTTAACCCAGCAATGCTCCAAACGACAATCGATACTTTAGGGGTGCTCAATTTGGTGAGCGATAGTTTAACAGTAGATCATTTAGTTGGCCCAGTTGAAGCGTTGGAGAAATAGGCAGCAGCGTGCAAAGGTTCGGGTTAATCTAAACCATTTTCTCCTTGGCGTGGAATCTCATTTTGTTCAACAGCTTGTTCATTACTGTGGCTTCCGCTTCGGTAATATTGCACATCACATCATCAAGTTTGCCCATGTTCTGGTCGATTTCGCTCAAAAGTGCTTGCCCTTTCTCATGAATAAATGCCTGAATCAATCTGCCGTCATGCTGGCAAGGTCTTTTCCAGGCCAAACCTTTATCGCAAAGTCTATCTATTAAGCGCGAAGTATCAGAATTGCTAATGATCATTCGTTCTCTGATCTGCTTGGTACTTATGGGGTCGGGATGTTGTTCACCCAAAATGGTCAATACATTGAACTGCTGTTGAGTGATGTCGTAGTGTTTTAAAAACTCGGTGGTCAAATCGCTGAGCCAATAGGCAGAGTACAAAAGGTTTGCTCGCAATTGCTCTTTGATACTTTTGGTGTTCTGAGCGTTTGTTTGCGTATCCATTTTTAAAATATTGTCGGGTGGCTTACTAAATTAGACCTAATGTTATAACATTGACTGGCGAAATCAAAATCTGATTCGAGTTAATAGAAGAAGGCCTATAAACACATAGACCATCTAACGCACAAGGTTTTTACCCTGATTGCTAGATGGCTATGTTCAACAATCACCAAAAACTTTATCTATAATTATTGCAGTAATTATGCTTCTACGGCTTCTTCAAGCGGTTTTACCACTGGAAAATCAAGGGCTATTTCTGTAACGTTATTCACGTAGTTGGTTACAGTATTATCGGCTACCAAAAGCACCAAATCTATAAGTGCGGCATTGTCAAAACCCTGGGCAAAGAAGTTCTCTACAGTTTCGCTAGATGGACGGCCGTGTTTAAGGGTAAGCTCTCTTGCTAAAGCAACAATTGCGTTTAAACGCTCATTTTCACTTTTTCCAGCCCTTAAATTCAAAGTCTCCTCTTCGCTAAAGCCATTCATTTTTCCAATGGCAGTATGCGCGGCTTGGCAATAAGAACATCCGTTGGCTTGTGCTACAGCAAGTGCTACAGCTTCTCTTTCCTTTGCATTGAATGATCCTTTGGCCTGTGCACCTTGGAAGGCCAAATATGAATCTAGCGCGTTTGCTGAATAGCCAATGGTCGCATAGATGTTCGGCACCATTCCTATTTTCTGTTTTACGCCATCAAAAATTGCTTGTGCCGCAGGGGCTACTTGTTCTCTTGTAGGTACTTCAAATTTTCTCATTGTATTTTTTGTTTTATAGTTTTTCAAATTCAAGTAGCTAACTAATGTTGTAACATTGAAGTTCCAACATTGAAATAAAAATATTTAAATATTCCAGAGTAAACTATTTAACAGTCTGTGAATGAGTGGTTAATGATTGAATATTTTTTTAAATAAATATCAAAGGATACAGGCCATCCTTTATGAAAATGGTTTTTGAGAAGGAAACTGAAGTGATTTAACTTGGTTAGTCCTTACTTCCCAGCCAAGCATGCCCCAATTTGAAGGAGTAATACTCTGTTACTTCACCGTCATCTGATTTGCTGACTGTTTTTCGGTGTGGTCTTTTTATTTGGGCTTCGAACCGATTTTTCTCTATGAGGTAATCTTCTTCATCAAAGTAATCTTCAGGCTGGCCCAAGTCATTACTGGTCAAATGCATTTCGTCTAGACGACATTCCCAATTAAAGCCAGCAGGAAGGTTTTTGATTCTAGGTTCAGCTTGTGTTGTGTATTCTTGTTCAGGCTTAAAGAATGTACTGTCATAAAAGTGGAGAAAATCACCAATCGCACAGACTACCTGAGATTGAGAGAAATAAGGATCGTTAAGCCATATTTTAAGGTAGTAAGGCTCGCCCAGTTCATCTAGCTGCTTTTTCCATTCATTATAAATGTCAATTAAACCATTAAGGATTTTTTGACGGGTTTTGCCTTTGGGTTGCGGGTATTCGCTGTTCAGCATTGTGTAGTCGCAATAGGGGCTGACCCAAATTTTGGTGTGGTCGCGTTGGCTACTTTTTAAGGATTCCATATCGAGTTGAAGGTTTTCATTTCTCCACATTTCAATGTCTTTCCATATGCGATTGTGTCCTCTCAGTTTCTTAATTATCATGCTCGATCTATTGCGGAATACTTCTTGACAAAATTGAGTGGATAAGATAGCATGACTTTT
>CAXBPM010000606.1:0-2380 GCA_963977345.1 uncultured Roseivirga sp. | reverse complement strand
ATCCCAAGTTTTTGGCCATTTTAGAACTGACCATCACATCGGTGGAAGTGCTATCATTAAAACTGATGAATTCACCTTCCACCATGTATTTATCAAATAGGGATTTGTTGAAATTAGGCGTCACTCCTTTGAAAATCACTCCGTACACTTCGCCTTCCTTAGAAATTAAACCCGGTTTGTGCGCGTATTCTTGTATGTGGTCTAAGTATGGATCTTCCAATAATGCCGCCATGCGGTCAGCATCAATCACAATTGGTTCTTCCTCATACGAATTGTTAAGGGAGAATTTTTTGATTTGAATGTGTCCCGAAAAGCTAAAAATCTTGTCTTTGATATTTTCTTGAAAACCACCAAGCACAAAAAAAGCAATCATCATAATGGCCAAACCCAGCGCAACACTGGCAATGGCAATCTTATGGATTACGGCCGAGAAGCTGTTATCGCCCGGATCGCTGATTCTTTTTGCTATGAAATAAGGGAGGTTCAAGAATATGGTTAATTTTGATGCTACCGTTAAATTTCAAAGATAACGAACCGAATGAATAGACTGCTATCCGCCCTTTTTATTTTAATGACATGTTTTGGCTGTCAATCGCAAACCGAGCAAAAGGAAGCCCTTCAAGTAGGAGCCGAAAGAATACAGGAATACCTCCCCTTGCTGGAAGGAAAAAGAGTGGCCCTGGTGGTCAATCAAACTTCAATGGTGGGGCAAACCCATTTGGTAGATACGCTGCACAGCTTGGGTGTTGACATTAAAAAAGTAATGGCACCTGAGCACGGCTTTAGGGGCGAAGCGCCAGATGGTGAAAAAGTCAACGATTCGAAAGACGAAAAAACAGGCATCCCAATCGTTTCGATTTATGGCAGCAATAAAAAGCCAACCCCAGAAATGTTGGAAGATGTGGACGTGCTCATATTTGATATTCAAGATGTGGGGATTCGCTTTTACACCTTCATCAGCACTATGCATTATATTATGGAGGCCGCAGCTGAAAATAATAAGCAGGTCATAGTGTTCGATAGACCAAATCCGAACGGTATGTACATTGACGGCCCAGTAAAAGAGGATAGCGTCAATGGTTTTATTGCCATGCACTCAATTCCGGTTGTTCATGGACTCACGGTGGGTGAACTGGCGCAAATGATTAATGGAGAAGGATGGTTAGAAAATGGGGTAAAAGCTGATTTGACCGTCATTAAAATGAAAGGCTGGGATCACAATGCTACTTATTTATTGCCTGTAAAACCTTCGCCCAATTTACCAACCGATAATGCAATTGCGCTTTATCCTTCACTTGGGTTTTTTGAAGGCACGGTGGTGAGCGTAGGTAGAGGAACTGATTTCCCTTTCGAAGTGATTGGCCACCCTGATTTTAGTTTGGGTTCCTATACTTTTACTCCGCAACCCAATGAAGGCTCTAAATACCCACCACTGGAAGGAAAGGAATGCTTTGGTCAAAGCTTTTCTGGAGTAGATCAACCGCATGAGCTTACTTTGCGCTACTTGATTACTTATTACGAAGCCCTAAAGGACAAAACTGAGTTTTTCAAAGATTACCTTACCCTTTTGGCTGGAACTGCCGAACTGCGAAAGCAGATCGAAGCCGGAATGACCGAGGAAGAGATTAAAGCGACTTGGCAAGAAGATTTGAACGCTTACAAGGCCAAGCGAAAACAATATTTGCTCTATACTGATTTTGAGTAGTAAGATGGATTTAGAAATTATAGAGTATGGCTTCTATTCCCTTTTGATAATATCATCGGGTTTCGGTATTAGGAAATATTTAAAGTGGGCTAAACTTAATAATCAAAGTCTAATTTTAGGGATCAATGTATTCTGGCTTAAATTGACTTCAATTGTATTTATCATTTTTGGCTTAGTCGCGTTCATTGCTTTTCTCTTTGCAATGTACTACGATCTGACTATTTAATGCCCCATGTTGGATAGGGGTAGAAGTTGTTTGAGTTCTCGTAAAGTCCTCCAACAATCTTGAAAGCTAAGCTCCTTTTCCTATTTTTACCCTCATAAATAAGCTGAATGCAGGACTTAAGAATTATATATATGGGCACGCCTGAGTTTGCGGTGCCTAGCTTACAAATTTTGGTTGAAAATGGCGTCAATGTGGTGGCCGTGGTGACAGCGCCTGACCGTCCAAAAGGCAGGGGGCAAAAATTGACCACTACACCCGTGAAGGACTATGCAGTTTCGCAGGATATTCCTGTGTTGCAGCCTACCAATTTAAAGTCGCCAGAGTTTTTAGAAGAGCTGAAAAGCTACAATGCCAACCTGCAAATTGTGGTGGCTTTTAGGATGCTGCCAGTAGCTGTTTGGGACATGCCCGAAATTGGTACTTTCAACCTACATGGTTCATTGCTGCCA
>CAXBPM010000605.1:0-2388 GCA_963977345.1 uncultured Roseivirga sp. | reverse complement strand
ATCACCCACGACCCATTAATGATGAAATACATTTTAGAGATGCAGGGCTCTAAAAGAGTCACCCTTGGTTCTGATTACCCATTCCCTTTAGGCGACCTCGAAATTGGGGCCTTTATTGAGAAAATGGGCTTATCGAACGAAGTGGTGGAAGACATATTCTGCAATGCCACTTTGGAGTGGTTAAACTTATCTAAGGAACAATTTTTAAATTAAGCATTGAAAAATACAGCAATCACGTACATGGATTCGCCCTTGGGCGCCATCAAAATAGTGGGAGACGCAAACGCCATTAAGATGGTGGTTTTTGTGGATGAAATAGGAGAAGAGAACGAAGGGATTATTCCGTTGGTAGTGCGTAAATGCAAAAAACAGCTTCACGAATATTTCGTTGGGCAGCGCAAGCAATTCAACATTCCTGTAGCGCCAGAAGGCACCGATTTTCAGCAAGAAGTTTGGCAAGTACTACAAGACATTCCTTTTGGAGTTACGAGCACTTATGCTAAACAATCCATCAAATTAGGAGATATAAAGAAGATTAGGGCCGTAGGAACCGCCAATGGCAAAAACCCAATCGCCATCATTATCCCTTGCCACAGAGTCATTGGGTCAGATGGAAGTTTGACGGGCTACGCAGGCGGACTCGACAAAAAAGCTTGGCTATTGAAACACGAAAAGAGCATGCCTGGAATGGCACAAACCAGTTTATTTTAATGAATTACGAGAACACTTTAGCATACGCTCAGTATTTAGACAAAAACGATTCGTTAAGAGATTATCGCAATCGTTTTCATATTCCAAAAGTGAATGGCAAAGACAGCTATTACTTTACAGGAAACTCACTTGGTCTTCAACCCAAAACTGCCAGAACTTATATTGAAGAAGAAATGAAAGGTTGGGAAACCTTGGGCGTAGAGGGACATTTTGCATCGAGCAAAAGACCTTGGATGGAATACCATAAATTCAGCAAGGACGCATTGGCCAGAATTGTTGGGGCAAAACCAATCGAAGTGGTTTCTATGAACAACCTTTCAGTGAACCTCCATTTGCTGATGGTATCGTTTTTCAAGCCTACCAAAACACGCTACAAAGTCATTTGCGAAGCAGGTGCTTTTCCTTCCGATCAATACATGTTCGAAACGCAGCTTAAATTTCATGGACTTAATCCTGATGAAGCGCTGATTGAACTCAAACCTAGAACTGGTGAGAATACGCTGCGTGGCGAAGATATTTTAAGCAAAATAGCTGAAGTCGGTGATGAATTGGCTTTGGTGCTTATTGGTGGCGTTCAGTATTACACGGGTCAGTTATTCGACATGAAAGCGATTACTGAAGCGGGGCAAAAAGTGGGGGCTAAAGTTGGATTTGACTTGGCGCATGCTTTTGGGAATGTGCCTTTGCAATTGCACGACTGGAATGTAGATTTTGCTACATGGTGCTCTTACAAATACTTAAACTCTGGCCCAGGAAACGTTTCAGGAATTTTCATTCATGAACGATATGCCAACGACAGTTCACTTGACCGATTTGCCGGCTGGTGGGGCCACGATGAAAAGGAAAGATTTAAAATGAAAAAGGGTTTCCAGCCCATGCCCGGTGCAGACGGTTGGCAGTTGAGCAACGGAAACGTGATTTCTACGGCTGCTCATTTGGCCGCCTTAGAATTATTTGACGAGGTAGGAATAGAAAAACTAAGGAAGAAGAGTCTAAAACTCACGGGCTATCTTGAGTTTTTGATTAAAGACATTGCTGGTGATTCTGGTATTTTCGAAATCATCACTCCTTCAGACCCTGAGCAACGCGGATGTCAGCTCTCTATTTTCTTTCACAAAGATGGCCGAAGACTTTTTGATGCACTGGCTGCCGCTGGAGTGATAGCAGATTGGCGCGAACCCAATGTAATCCGCATTGCCCCAGTTCCGCTTTACAACCGTTTCGAAGACGTGTATCAGTTTGCTCATCTACTTAAGAAAAACCTCTAAATGATGTAATCATGGATAGCCAGAATCAAAAAGTATCAATTTTGGGGGCAGGCCTCGTAGGCTCATTACTTTCAATTTTCTTGGCGAAGAAGGGCTATTCCGTTACCATTTTTGAACGAAGGGGCGACATGCGCAAAGCGGGCGTTTTAGGCGGGCGCTCTATCAACCTCGCCTTAAGCAGACGTGGATTGAAAGCTTTGGAGGCCGTTGGACTGAAAGAAAAAGTACAGGAAAACTGTATTCCGATGCCCGGCAGAATGATTCATGATTTGGAAGGGAACCTTGGTTTTCAACCTTACGGAAAAGAAGGCCAATTTATTAATTCAGTTTCCAGAGGTGGTTTAAATGAGTTATTGATGAGCGAAGCTGAAGCGCATGGCGTTGAAATTCGTTTCGATCATAAATGTGA
>CAXBPM010000604.1:0-2393 GCA_963977345.1 uncultured Roseivirga sp. | reverse complement strand
AGGTTTTAAAACTGTACATCTACACTCCAACACCTCAACACTCAAGCACCTCAATACTTCAACACCTCTTTCAACTTAGTGTGCCCGCTGCGGCTTACAGGCAATTGTGCACCAGTTTTTAGGCTGAGTAAATAAGAGTCCTTTTCGTACAGTTCTAGTTTCTCGATGTGCTTAATGGAGACAATGTGAGAACGATGGACGCGAATAAAATCGCCAGAAGGCAGATTATCTTCCAGGTGCTTCATCCGCATCAATTTCAAAAATTTACCCTGGTCTGAGTGAATGGCCACGTAATCATCCTGCGCCTCAAAATGCGCAATTTGATCCAAGCCTAGAATATGGATTTTGTTGCCAGTTTTTACCACCAATCGATCAATACCTTCTGAAAGCTCTTCGCGTTTTTCTGTTAAGGTCTCAATTTCTTTTTGGGCAGAAGTTTTGGTTTGAATCTTATCAATCGCTTTTTGCACTGCTCCTTTAAAACGCTCTTCGGCATAAGGCTTTAGTAAATAATCGGTGGCATTCAGTTCAAAAGCTTTAATTGCGTATTGATCGAAGGCCGTACTGAAGATCACTACAGGAGGGTGTTCGATTAATTCGAGCATTTCGAAACCCGTGATTTTTGGCATTTGAATGTCCAGAAAAAGCAAGTCGGGCTGATGCTCCTGAATGGCCTTCAAGCCTTGAAAGCCATCACCGCATTCTGCAATCAATTCCACTTGAGCAAAGTTTTGCAAATAGGCCTTGATGATATCTCGGGCTAATTTTTCATCGTCAACTATTATGGCTTTGATCATTTTTCGCTGGGTTGAGGGATGTCCAAACGGACGGTAAATAGATTTTCGTTGGTTTCGGTAAAGACCAATTTCGGCACACCATAGATGACGCGCAAACGTTCACGCACATTTTTAAGCCCAATACCCTTGCCTTTTTTGCTCACGGCTTTTGGGTCGAACTCGTTGGTCATGGAAAGGCGAAGAATATCGTTTTCCGCTTTTGCCTTTACCCGAATGGTCACATCTTCCAAACTTTCGTAAATACCGTGCTTAACAGCGTTTTCAATTAGAGGCTGCAATATCAGGTTGGGCAAAGTGAAACTTAAAGCCTCAATGTCAATCTGGGTCTCTACTTTCAAACGATCACCAAAACGGACTTTCTCTATTTCTAGGTAGAGCATCAGGTTGGCCATTTCTTCTTCTAAGGTATTCAGCAGATGATTTTCTTTCCCCAAAGAGTAGCGAAGAAAATCAGAGAGTTTAACCACCATTTCGCGCGCTTGGTTTGGGGCTGTAATGGTGAGCGAGGCAACCGAATTAAGACTGTTGAAAATAAAGTGCGGATTGATCTGCGATTTTAGCATCTCCAATTCCGACTCCTTCAGCATAGTTTCTAACTGGGCTTGTTGTTGGCCTCGATCCCTTAAATCGTCATAGTATTTTATGAGGTGATATACTAAAATAAGCACCGCATAGTAAAGTAAGCCCAAACCTGCTCGCCAAACGATAGAGTTATTCAGGTAAATCAGCGACTCTTCAGTCTGAGGCAATACGTTTTTCAAAATGGTAACGGTGATAAAAACACCAGCGGCTACAGAGAGAGCGGCAGCAGCCAAATGACTTACGATAAGATTGAGGATTTGAGAAGAATCGAAGGAATTATAACGTACTACGAACCAAAAGGCCAAGCCAAGTCCATAGAAAGTACCGTTAAAAATGAAGCTATCAATATTGGCTTCTTTAGTGCTGAAATCGTAAAAATAGCCAAGGCTGAGCCCAAACAGAATGGCAACAAATAGCCATACTGCGGTGTAAAAAATGATGCCTTTGTTCTTTAGAAAAGGGTGGTTCATAGAAATCTAAACGAAACGAAAATTAGTGATTTCTTCTAAGCCTTTGGTAAAAAAGAAAAAGAGTATTGAATCAAGAGCGACCAACTCTAACTCAATACTCTAGATTTAAGCTACCGTTTTACTTTACTTCGCCTCCACCAAAAAGTACCAATCCTTTTACAACTAGTTCTTTTCCGTTGTTCGCTTCATTTTCAGTGATCACTTTTCTTTCGTCTGAAAAGCCTCCAAAAATGGCAGTTACCTGTACTTTCACATTCATGTCGGACGGAACTCTAATTTCGGTTCCACCAAACAATACAAATACATCCAAAATATTCGTGCCGCTGGCAAGTTCTGCGTTTAGTAGGTTTATATCAGTGCCTCCGAATATCGTAGTCAGCTTTCCTCCCCTAAACTGTTTCGAGGTAACTTTTCTTTCTGCTCCACAGAAAATGGCGATTTCATCTATGCCATCTATTTCTGATTCAGCATTTTTTTTTTCTTTAGAGCCGTCTTTATCCATTCCTCTTCTGAAAAGAAGCGACCCACCTATAATGATGAAGAT
>CAXBPM010000603.1:0-2395 GCA_963977345.1 uncultured Roseivirga sp. | reverse complement strand
AGTGGTTCTGTTGCCAAAGCACGTTGGAATTTGTTTTCGATTGGCAAATCGTATGCGGATCGTGGCCTACTACGCTTTCTGTATTGGGTAAAAAGAAGGCTTTGAGTCCTGTATTGGTCGGTTGCCAAGTAATGCCGCCATCATAAGTTTGAAAGACGCCAGCACAGCTAATTCCCACGATTAAATGGTTTTCATTTTCTAAGTTGGAAAGAATGGTATGTAAAAATGGAGAATTACTTCCTTTACCACCACCCTGCCAACTGGATCGAGAAGGATGATTGCTGAGTCCATTCATTTCGTTCCAACTTTTACCCAAGTCATCAGAGTAAAACAAAGCAGCGGGTTCGGTGCCAATATAAAGCCGGTGAACAGTACCTATACTTTGAGATTCAATCGTCCAAATAGACTTGAGTGTAAACGGGCTTTCTGTTGAGAATTTGGGGCTGCTTACTTCAGTAAAGGTTTCGCCCATGTTTGCTGAAACATAAACCTTTGGACCCCAATGTTTGTGGTTGATGGCTACCCACCAATGTTGATTCTTATCGGTATGAAAAGCACCAATAGGCATTCCTATAAAGTGGATGTCGGCCAACACCCACTCGTTGTTTTTCGCTTGCTTATAAATAAGCAAGCCTTTGTCTGTGCCTACTGCTAACTTCATTATCCTCCCGATATGGCTTGTATGATGTGGATTTGAGCCGATTTTGGCAATTCGGTATGTGCCTTTTCATCGTAAAGTTCATTGTCAATATAGAACTTTACATGTTCTCTGATCTGGCCTTTTTCGTCAACCAAATAGCCTTGTATTCCTTGGTGTTTTTTCTCGAGTTCCGAAAGAAGTGCCTTAATGCTGTCCGCTTCAATATATTCTTCCTTTAGGTTTGGGAAGAAGGTTTTGAGGGCAGATGTAAACATTACATGAGGCATAAGCTCAAAGCTATTAAAATTTGGAGGAATTAAACCAAGTATTAGGCTTGGCCAAAGTCACTTTTTCCACCTGTCTTTTTCATCAAGCGGGTGTTTTGAATTTCTATGTTGTGAGAAAACGCCTTACACATATCATAAACTGTTAAGGCGGCTATCGATGCTCCAGTCAAGGCTTCCATTTCAACCCCCGTTTTTCCAAAGGTTCTGGCTTCACAGGTAATTTCAACCCGAAGGTTTTCTAACAATTTGATGTCAATTTCAACTTTGCTCAAAGGCAGATTATGGCAAAGCGGTATCAATTCAGAAGTTCTTTTTGCTCCTTGAATTCCAGCAATAATGGCGGTTTGAAAAACAGGGCCTTTCAAAGTTTTGATCTCGCCTTCAGCAATATGTTCCTTCATTTCTTCTGGAAGTTGAACAATGCTCTGAGCAATGGCGGTGCGTTTGGTTTCGGCCTTGTCACCAACATCTACCATGGTGGGCTTGTTCTGATCTATGTGGGTAAATTCTTTGCTCATGATTTAAAACAGATTTCTAAAAGGTACAAAATCATAGACTTCCCCTGCTTTGAAAACGGATTTTTCAGTAGGAAGAATTACGAAACCATCGGCCACAGCAAGATTGGCAAAATCTCCCGATCCATGTCCAATAAAAGGGGAGGCCAGTAGTGTTCCATTTTCATCAAAGGCAATGGAGCATTCTAAGAAGTAGGTGAGTGGTCGTGGGAAACTGACCTCTTTGTCTAGTTTTACTTTGATGGATTTTGGTGTAATCTTCAGCGAAGTATTTACCCAGGCTTGAATATATACAGAGGCACACATAAAGGAAGAAACGGGATTGCCTGGCAAGGCGAAAATAGTGCTTCCATTGGTAGCAGTACCAAACCAAAAAGGCTTTCCTGGCCGTTGATTTACTTTGTGGAAATGCTTCTGAACACCCAGCTCATCTAAAATTTCAGGTAGGTAATCAAACTTGCCTTTCGACACTCCTCCAGTTAACACAATGCATTGATATGTCTCGATTAACGCTGCCAAATCTTCTTTCATCAAAGCCTTGTTGTCATTCATGTGATGCATGGAGGTTTCTACTCCATATTGATTGAGCAAGGCTTGGATTCCGTAGTTCCCTGACCTTCTGATTTGATGTGCTTCAGGCGTGGTTTCAATGGGCACTAATTCATCGCCAGTAGTGATTATCACAGCTTTGGGCGGAATAAGCACCGAAAGATCAGCCTTTCCAATGGCCGCAGCAATATTCATTTCAGGAGCACCTAACTTAATTCCTTTTTTAAGAAGGGTATCACCCAATTGTTTATCCATTCCCTTAAAATGGACGTTCTGTTGCCGCTTAATCGTTTCAATATTAAGGGTTGCTGTGTCATCCACAATCGTTAAATCCTCATAACGAATCACGGTATCTAAGCCAATGGGCATCATAGCACCCGTCATGATTTGTACACATTCAGCGA
>CAXBPM010000602.1:0-2410 GCA_963977345.1 uncultured Roseivirga sp. | reverse complement strand
CTTGGCCTCTCACTTTCTATGGTGGCTTGCCTGCTGATCTTTAAATACGTTTCGTTCGAAAAGGGCTATGACAGCCATATTGAAAATGCAGAGAGGGTATTTAGAATTTATAGAATAGCAGAAGGTGAGGCACCAGATGACGGGAATGCGTCAGTGTTTCCTCCCATGGCACCCGTAATTAAAAACTCCATTCCAGAGGTTGAAAATATTGCCCGTGTAATTGGCTCTGATAAAGTATTCCAGTCGTTTGCTTTTAGCTATTATGCTCCAACTGGAGACATCAAAACCTTCAATATCCCTAGGCCTTATTTTGCTGATGACGATGCATTGAAGATTTTTACCATGAATTGGGTGGAAGGGGCAAATACAGCTTCCTTAGAAAACCCATATGAAGTGGTGATTTCGGCTTCCTATAAAGAACGATTTTTCGGCAAAGAGTCTGCCATTGGTAAACTGCTTAGGTTTAAAAACATGGAGCAGGACTTTAAAGTAACTGGTGTTTTCGAAGACCTTGCTGAAAACACGCATTTCAAATATGATGTTTTGGCTTCTTTTAAGTCGTTGCCCAGCGAATGGGACTTAGATAATAATTATGGATGGGGTAACTTTTTCACTTATCTCAAACTCAATAATTCGGGTGATCCCAATTTGATTGAAGACAAAATCAATAGGGCTTTTGTAGGCATTGAAGGTGCTTGGTTTAAAGATGAAGGGGTCACTTTTAAACTGCAAAACATTCAAGACATCCATTTAACCTCACATCATTCTTTCGAGATGGAGGTGAATGGCAATAAGTCAACCGTGGGGTTTTTGAGCATAGTAGGCCTATTTATTATGGTGATTGCATGGGTGAACTATGTAAACCTGAGCACCACTAAGTTGATCGATAGGAGTAAGGAAGTAGGGATTAGAAAAGTACTGGGGGGAATTAAATCACAACTCATCGGTCAGTTTCTAATTGAAGGACTCATCATCAACTTCCTTGCAATGCTCTTAGCGCTTACGCTATTACAATTTAGCAGTGTATTCTTTAGAAATTTATTAGACATTCCCCTTGAGTTTTTTGGCGCTGACTCATTAAAACAGACCTTGGTATTACTTGTGCTCTTTACATTGGGTTCTCTGTTTTTTGCGCTTTATCCAGCTTGGTTGTTTTCAATACAGAAAGTCACGGTAGTTTTAAAAGGAAAGGCAAAAACCAGCAATTCTGGTTTAGCCCTTCGGAAATCACTCACGGTTTTTCAAAATGTGGTGGCCTTGGTTTTGATCTTGGGGACGATGGCTGTTCAATCGCAGTTGAATTTTATGCAAAACCAATCTTTGGGGATGGACATTGACCAAACCCTGATTGTCAAAAAGCCCTTTATGGATGAAGCCATTAGGGAACGTACCAAATCTGCGTTTGTCAACGATGTTAAAAACATGAGCGGAGTTCAATCCATTGCAGCCTCTTCTGAGATTCCAGGCTATGAAATTTCAAGAATGAGATTTGTAGCCCTTGGGCCAGCAAAGGAGGATAAAGCCTTATATGCCAAAGATATTTCTGTTGATGAATCATTTATAAGCCTCTATGATATTCAAGTCCTGTATGGCAGAAATTTTAGTAATGATTTTAATGATGATCAATCCGTAATACTGAGTCTGTCGGCTGCTAAGGATTTATTACAAGGAGAAGAGCTTGCAGACTGGATTGGCAAAACCATCTATTATGAAATCGAACCTTATACGTTAGTGGGCATCGTGGACGATATCAGTCAAGAGTCATTAAAGTCAAATATCGAACCTCACATTTACACCCATCATGATAGGGTAATATACTATTCTATAAAGTTGGGGTCCGAAAATATGCAAAACACTATGGGTCAAATTGAGCAAGCTTTTGACCGAAATTATTCGAATAGCTATTTCGAGTATTTCTTCTTGGACGATTATTTCAATAGACAATACAAATCAGATCGTCTTTTCGGCAGCATTGTTAGCTTCTTCTCAATATTGGCGATCGTGATCACCGTACTCGGTTTGTTTGGACTATCACTTTACAATATTAATAGAAGGTCAAAAGAAGTAAGCGTAAGAAAGGTGTTGGGCGCTTCTGTTCGTCAGTTGGTTCTTCTTCTAACAAAAGAATATGCATGGCTGATTTTATTAGCCTCCTTTATTTCCATACCCATAGGCTACATTTTCCTTCATAAATGGTTGGCCAATTTTGCAAACCACATAAACATAGGAGCTACTTTATTTATTCTTCCTATGCTGATTGTCTTTGTTCTCACCCTGGTTACGGTGGGCTATCAAGTTTTAAAAACTGCCAATACGAATCCGTCAGATTCACTTCGTTACGAATAAACTCAAAACAACATTTACAATCCTAATTCAATACCATGTTAAGAAATCATTTACTAGTTGCCCT
>CAXBPM010000601.1:0-2413 GCA_963977345.1 uncultured Roseivirga sp. | reverse complement strand
TCTACTGCAAGTTTTTGGTAAGACTCAAGCGTGCGTTCTGCTACTTTGTTCCAAGTGAAAACTGAAGAGATTCTTTCTTTGCCTATTAGCCCCATTCTTTCCACTTCTGACGGGTTTTCTAAAAGGTGCTCCATGGCGAATACATAGGATTCTGGTTGCTCGATGTTGCAAAGCATTCCATTTTCGCCATGGGTAACTGACTCGCGAATGGCGGCTAAATCGGTGGCTACCACTGGTACTCCATGGGCATTGGCTTCAAGTAAAACAATACCTTGAGTTTCGTAATAGGATGGTAATAACAAAGCGCAATACGATGGAATCGCTTCATGAATTTGAACATTTGAATATTCTCCCAATAGTCTGACTTGCTTTTCTAGCTTGTACTTTTTGATCAAATCTTTAAGCATTTTGTACTGAGGACCATTTCCAACAATGTCCAATTGAATTTTTGATTTGGTTTTGGCGATAGCCGTAATTACAGGCACCAATCCTTTTACAGGATGAAGTCTGCCCACAAAAAGGAATCGTGTTTTATCTTTTGCCGAAATGTGTTTCTTATTGGATGCTGTAACTGATGAAAGTTGAACTCCATTTGGAATTACTTCTATACCTTCAAGCTGGTTTGATAGGCTAATTTCTTTGCAAACATCTTCGCTTACAGCAATCTTAAGTTGTGCAGCTTTTAAGAGTTTGTTTTCTATCTTTTGAGTAAGCCAAGTATGTAGTTTTGAGTTGAAACTCCAGCCTTTTTCGCTACAGCTCTCTCTGCTGATGATTCCGTGTATTGTATTGGCTAATCTTCCTTTAAGTGCAGGAATCATATATAATAGGTATCCGCTGCGTCCTTGGGTGTGTATCACATTGAAGCAGTTGTGGTTTTTAGATACCCAATTTTTTGCTTGCCAATTGAAGCTAAATTCTTCGGCTAAATTTGAAATTGGTTTAAGGTGTCTTCCAGGGAAAAATGGAATTTCGATGATGTTAACGCCATCAATTTCATATTGCTTTTCGGCCTTGCGGTAAGTGCCACCAGTAAGCACAGACACTGAATGCCCTTTCTCTGTTAAGGCCAAAGCGAGGTTCCACGTGTGTGTTTGAATTCCGCCCTTAAATCTCCAAGGAAGAGATTTACAGATCAATAATATGTTCAGTTTAGTGGGCTTCATTTTTTCTTTCTTTTAGCGCTTTTCTTCTTTTCTTTTTTGGCTTCAGCAGCCAGTTCTAATTTCGATCTCATTACTCCCCAGACTAAAAACAGTGTTGCTATGGGAAGCAAAAGTGGCCAAGGCATTCCTTCAAACATGACTATACTGCGTTATGTGGTGTGTGAATAAACTCGGTGCGTGACTTCTTCATCCATGTGAAGGCATTAAGCGTTGACAGCACCAATTTAGGTAGCGCTACGATGAGCTTTAAGCCGTTTTGTAGAAGTACTTTGAAAGGAAGGCAAATCACATAAGCTCCAAAGTTGGCTACGGTTCCCATAGTAGCAAGTGCAATCAGAACTACGTTCCCCGTAAGCAATGAAAGTACAACCAACATTAGCATTACAAATGGAGCTAGCGCGCGTGGTGGCAAAGCCAGTTGCATTGTTTTGTGGAAGTAATCGAAGTTGCCTCTTAAAAGCGCTTTGAAAGCTGGTTTAATCGATTTTCTCAAGAAAGAGTACTGAGACTCCAACCAACGACCTCTCTGCTTAGAGAAGTGCTGAAACGAACCTACTTTCTCGTCTTTGATCACCAAGTCTTCAGCGAAGTGAATGAAGACCTTTTTTGCTGTAAAAGCCAATTCTAGCTCTTTGTCGAAACCACCGATGGCGGTTAAGTCAAAAACTACACTTTTGAACAATTCGAAATCGAAAACCATGGCTGAGCCAGAAAGCTTTGAAGACAAGCCCAAAACATTAGCGCCTTTGCAAATCATTTCTTGGTTGGCCAGTTCTGAAAGGCCATCTAATAAAGCAATGGTATTTTGTCCGTTGGCTGCTGCGCGATTACCTTGAATGGCTTTCATGCCAGCATTTACATATTGATTCGCTTTGGCCAGAAAATGCATGTCCATTACGTTATCCGCATCTAAGATTACGGTGGCATCGTAAGCTCCATTTTCACCATAAACCTTCATGGATTCTTGAAGTGATTTCACCTTGGTGCTTTTTTCAAACTTCACTTCCAACACATCAGCACCAAGGTTTCTGAGGATTTTTACTGTTTCCAGTTTCAAACCATCGGCAATCACCACATAGTCAAAAGCTCTCTTAGGATATTGGTAGCGCAAAGCCATATTGCGCTTCGTACTTTCAATGATTACGGCATCCTCTTTATAAGCAGGCACCATCACCAAAAACTTGTTTCTTTTTTCCACAGATTGAAAACTAGGACGGGTTTTCACCTTCGAGGCCAAGGCCAAAATG
>CAXBPM010000600.1:0-2420 GCA_963977345.1 uncultured Roseivirga sp. | reverse complement strand
TTAGATCCTTCATTATCAATCTTTTGCGCAGCATGAAGTACCATATACCTTGAAGCATTAATTTCGGCCCTACTTTCAGCAATCCAGTTTTGAATGGTTTGCTGATGGCCTAACATTCTGCCGTCTCTTAATTCTCTTGAAGCGGCTCTCTCGCACATCATATCGAAGGCTCGTTCGCAGATACCAATCCAGCGCATACAATGGTGAATTCGGCCTGGGCCTAACCGCTGTTGTGCCAACATAAAGCCACTGCCCATTTCGCCAATCAAATTGCTTTTTGGTACACGGCAATTCACATAGTGGATTTCGGCATGACTCAGATAGCCTTCGCCTACATCGCCCATAACGGGGATGTTTCGGGTGAGCTCAAATCCTGAGGTATCGGTAGGCACTACAATCATGCTGGCCCTTTTGTGTGGTTCCGCATCGGGATTGGTCACTGCCATTACGATGGCAAAAGTAGCCCCATCTGCCGCAGTGGTGAACCATTTATGCCCATTGATGACTAGTTCGTCTCCATCCAAAACGGCCGTGGTGCCCATATTCACGGGGTTCGAACCCGCAAAGTCTGGCTCCGTCATGGAAAAGCAGCTTCTGATTTCGCCTTTCATTAAAGGTGCTAAGTATTTCTCTTTCAATTCAGCCGAAGCAAACTGATGCATCAGTTCAATATTGCCAATATCTGGCGCTTGGCAATTGAGCACATAATGGCCTAATGGCGTTCTTCCCAATAACTCCGATAACTGTCCAAATTCCGTGAGTGTTAAGCCTGCTCCGCCTTCTTCTTCAGAAAGATAAGGTGCCCAAAGCCCCAATTCTTTCGCCTTTTCGCGCTTGGCTTTCAAAATATATTTCACTTCATCCCAAGGGTCTTTCAAAAAATAGAGTTCCGAAGGGTACAATTCTTCCTCTATAAACTGCTTTACTTTAGGATAAAGTGCTTTTAATTTATCGGTAGCGAATAATTCGGTCATGGGGTGTTTTTGGTTATTGGGTAATTAGTTATTGGTTAAGAGGAATCAGTAAATCGGTGATCAGTTATTTAGAATTTAACAATAGTATGCTTAATCACTTCTCTATCTTCCAATTTACCCATTTCATTGTAGGTTCGGATGATTGTTTTTCTTTTTCGATTCTTGTGAATTTCATAGAACCAGAGTTCATCGTTGTCATCATAGTATTCAACCCTATTGAAATCACTCCCATTCTCGCTATAGAATCGCTTCTGCTTTAAAACTCCACTCAAATTATAATCTGAAATCAATAATGGAAGGCCATCCGAAAACTCGCCTATCATTCTTAAAGAGCCGTCCTTACGGTAGTCTTCTTCATAACCATTGGCGATTTCGGAGCAGTTTAAATAAGTAAATTCTGAAGAGTGTAACGCCCCAGTTGTGGCCATTCCAATATTTGGAATCTCTAAAGTGTCTAAAATTGGAGAGTCAGAAATATCAATGGGAATAGAAAAGACAGAGTACCATTCCCCTCTGACAATAGATGAACTGACAAAATATTCGCCTTTCTCTTGAACCATTAGCTTTGATCCTTCTGATTTTAAATCACCCCATTCTTCCCTATAACTATAAAGTTCGAACTCTAAACTCAGAACGGAATCCTTACAAGCATCGTAGAAATACAGTTCTACTGAGGTTTGAGCGCTAACCTTTAATGAAATTAAAAAGAGTAATATGATACAGACGTTTCTCATTTCAAGACATAAAAAAACCCCAAACTTATTGAAGTAAGGGATTCTAAATTCTTAAACCAAGAATTGTATTTGGTATAATTAATTCAATTGTAGCATTCCTTTGCTGGCGGCCATCAGGTTGATCATTCTGTAAAGCGCCCTAGCGCCCACATTAGCATCCCATTCGTCTTCGCTAGGTGAAACCTCATTCAGGTCGCAACCGATGATTGTGCGTCCTGATTTGACTACCTGCTTGATTAAATACATCACCTGCTCCAAATCAAAACCTCCTGGTACTGGCGTACCAGTATTCGGACAAAGTTTTGGGTCAAGGCCATCGATATCGAATGAAATATACACCTGCTGTGGGAGTTCTTTGATGATCTCTTCACACTGCGTAGCCCAGGTTTTCCCCGCGTACTGGTCGTGCTTTAACTGCTGATCAAAGAAGGTGACCACTCGCCCATTTGAATTGGCGATAAGCTGCTGCTCTTCATCACAGAAATCACGAATTCCCACCTGCACCAACTTGGTTAACTCCTTAATTTTAAGCGCATTCGTCATGATACTGGCATGCGAAAACTCAAAACCTTCATAGGCATCACGTAAATCGGCATGGGCATCAATTTGCAGTAAACCGAAGTCGCCATAGTGTTTTGCGCAAGCTTGGAAATGGCCTAATGGAGTACTGTGGTCACCACCGACTAAAATGGTGGTTTTCCCCTGCGACAGC
>CAXBPM010000599.1:0-2424 GCA_963977345.1 uncultured Roseivirga sp. | reverse complement strand
AAAGACAGTAATTATAAGATAGAGAATGACTTAGAAAATCACTTTATATTTATGTAAATTTTGATATTGGATTTTCTGATTCTTGCCCAGTCAACTCACCAGCCTCCTTGGTAAGCAAAATTGACATCTTGAAGTAGTTGTTGCTCTCGAATTATATGAATGGGGGATTATAAATGAGTAACTTCAAGAACACATTCACTAGCCATGAAGTACATTCTCAGTTTTCTCGTATTCTCAATACTTTGCTCATGTCAGCCGAAAGAGCTGCCCAAAAACGAAGTGATCATTATGGGGATGATCCATGGTGAACACCGCACCAACCCGAACTACAACATAGAAGTAGTTAAACAACTCATTCGTGAGATTGACCCTGACTTTATTCTAACAGAATTGCCACCTGACCGATACCCTATAGCGCGTAAAGAGTTCGATGAACTAGACACCATTATGGAATCGAGGGTACGTGTTTTTCCTGAGTATGTAGATGCCGTTTTTCCTTTGACCCGAGAAATGGATTTCGAAATTATCCCTACTGCAGGGTGGACCAAACCCATGAATGACTTTAGAAATAAAAGGCTGCGCGAAATTCAGGCTGATACGGCTTGGACTGAGCGATGGGCAGAATACCAAGCAGCTGGCAGAAAATCCAGCGAAGCATTGAAGGCCGCAGGCGACTCAAACGACCCCTATTTCATTAATTCTGATGCCTATGATGCGGCCAACGAGATTCGGTACGAGGCCTATAACCGTATTCTCAATGATGAATTGCTCTTGGGCGGTTGGGACAACATTAACATAGCTCATTACTGGAACATTGAAAAAGCACTGAACGAGCACAAAAATGAGGGAAAGCGATTTTTAATAACTTACGGTGCCGGTCATAAAGGTTGGTTTTTACGTGAGCTTCGCAAACGTGATGATATTAGAATTATAGAAATGAAGCCTTATCTAGACAAGGTTTTAAAAGACTGAACCATGGACAAGATCTCCAATTTTTTTGGAGCTAGGCGAATGGTCTGAAAAAAAAGAAGCCACATGTAAGCCGGCAAAACGTGCTCGGTAAACCCTGAAGAAATTGCGGGTTAAGCAAAGCTAGCAAGTGCTTCACTGAGCAAATACTTAATAGAGTCTAACTCCTTATTAAAGAAGAATTTTTGATTGACTTCGATTTCAATTCCTGAGTAACTTTTTACGCCAAACTTCTTGCGTAAAGTAGTAGTGAAACCATCGTCAGTACCTTTGTAAGGTTCGTTCAGGTCTATGGTTAGCAATGGCGCTAGCTCCCGAAGTTTTTCGGCCAATTCTAATGCAATTCTGTTTTCCAACCTTCTTTTTGGATCGAAGAGAATACCTATATCGGTGGGGCGTTTTTTACCTTCCCAAACTGGCGTAAAAGAGTGTATAGAAAAATGAGCTACTTCCTTTTTGTCCTCCGTTTCTTTTTTAATCCAATCGGTTACTGCATTTCGATAAGGGCGATAGTATTTATTCAGCAGAAACTGTTTAACCGAAGGCTCCAGGTCGATGGTGAATTCGCTGAAAAGTTTTGGATGGTTTAAGGACCGATTGACCTCTACCAATAAACGCGTAGTTGGGTGCATAAAAACCGGAACGGCCAATTCAACCCCAAGGTAGCCGGCAAGAATAGCAGCACCAGGGTCCCAACCCCGGTGCGACTCCAACGCCTCTTTCCCCCTCTTAAATAAGTATTTATAATTCTCAGGCAATTCATTACCTGCATGTTCGCAGGTAATTAGAACGCTCCTTCCAGACATGGATCAAACATTTGGTTGTTTTCCAAACAGTCAGTCAATTCGCGATACACCATTTTAAGATTGCTGTGCTCGTAGTTGTCGTTGGTACTGGCCAAAATTCTACTGGCCAAAGTACCCTGATCTAAAATTTTATGAATTTGCTCGTACCAAGGTTCTAGCCTTTCTGGGTACATCACATGTAAATTGATCAGCATTTTTCTCCAGAAATCACCAGCGGTTACTTCCTGGTAAGGGTTAAAGCCAAAAGCTTTAAGGTATTCCTTATCGTTGATTACCGTGTTTTCACCATGCCTAATTACTCCCTTGAAAATGGCTTGTAAATCGGTGGTTTTAAACTCATGCTGCACTTCGGTAGTCATGATTTTTTCCTCCGTAAGCATTTGCAAAAAGGCAATTACCAAGTTGGCAATGGCCAAATCAGCCGCTGGGCATTCTTGAATATCAATGATCCTGATTTCAATCGCACCACGATCGAAACGAGCAATGGCACCACGAGAATTCAACCAGATCGGATCTAAAATTCCATCCGGATCATGCGGAGCAATGTCTTCTTCTATCTGGCTATAAATGTACTTTCTATAAGTCCTCTTTGAGAAAATAGCTTCCGGAATCACCTTCCCCGTAAGGGAAGGAATGATCTTTTGGTTGT
>CAXBPM010000598.1:0-2425 GCA_963977345.1 uncultured Roseivirga sp. | reverse complement strand
ACTCCAGCACGTTGTGCGATGATGGATATTGGTGTACCATGAAAGCCCTGCTCCGAAATCAAATTCAGAGTAGTTCCAAGTATTAGCGAACGTTTATCAAGCTTGTTTTCAAACATTTGTCATGCGGAATGAACGTTCATTCCGCGTTACGAAGGAAAAGAGAAATGAATAAAAAAACAATGACTTTTTCGCTTTTCCTTCGGCACGATTTGGCTTTTATAATATGTTCTCACGATTAGGCTTTGGGCTACCACAGTTTTGACCTATTTTTGTTCCCTATTTATTTATAAAATTCAAGCTTAATAAGAACGCATATGTCTTGGTTTGAGAGAAAAGTTAAAGGGATTACCACTCCTACAGAACAGAAGAAAGATGCACCAGACGGTTTATGGTTCAAAACCCCTAACGGGAAGATTGTTCATACCCGCGAGCTTAAAAATAATGCATACGTAAGCCCAGAAGATGGTTTTCATGTGCGCATCGGTTCTAAAGAATACTTCGAAATAATTTTCGACAACAATAAATTCACTGAAATGGACGCCAAATTGACTTCTGGCGATCCGCTTAAATTTGTGGACAGCAAGCCTTATCCAAAAAGGATTGTAGAAACACAGGCTAAAACTCAATTGACAGACGCTGTTCGTTCAGCTCATGGCAAAATGAACGGGATTGACATTGTGGTTTCGTGTATGGACTTTGCCTTTATTGGTGGTTCAATGGGTTCTGTTGTTGGGGAAAAAATTGCAAGAGCAATCGACTTCGCCTTGGCCAACAACATGCCTTTCTTGATGATTTCGAAATCAGGTGGAGCACGAATGATGGAAGCAGGTTATTCATTGATGCAGATGGCCAAAACATCTGCCAAACTTGCCAGACTTGCAGAAGCAGGCATTCCCTACATTTCGTTATTGACCGACCCAACTACGGGTGGAGTAAGTGCTTCTTATGCCATGTTGGGCGACTTCAATATTGCTGAGCCTGGCTCATTGATTGGTTTTGCTGGCCCAAGAATTATCCGCGATACAGTGGGCAAAGATTTACCCAAAGGTTTCCAAAGTGCCGAGTTTGTACTCGATCATGGTTTCCTAGATTTCATTGTTGACCGCAGAGATTTGAAAAAGCAATTGACTACATTGTTAAGTATGTTGAAGAATTGACAAATTGATTATGAACTTATCGATTACCAAAGCTGGGGTTAAGATCACTTTGATCATGATACTCTTTTTTCTTGCGGTATCAGGGTCAATCTCTTTCAAGGTTGGCGCATTGTTGCTCGGTATTACCATTATGATTTGGGCCACATTTAAGGTGAAAGGTTTTTATCAAAAACCAGATAAAAAAAATCAGGCGTTTCGGTTAAGTATAATAGGCTGTTTAGCTCTTTTGGTTTTAGCCTTTTACAATTGGGCTTGATTCTAGGCTGAAATCTTCTTTAGCTTAACAGTCTGAAGTACCTTATGAGACTTATTAAGCACCCCATACTTTGCAATTATTACGTTACTTATCGCTGCAACGCGACTTGTAGCTTTTGTGATATTTGGGAGAAGCCATCGCCTTACATCACCCTTGAAGATGCCGAACGAAATTTCAGCGACCTCAAAAAGCTAGGCGTTAAGGTGGTCGATTTTACGGGAGGCGAACCTCTGCTCCACCGCGAATTACCTGAACTTCTAAAACTGGCAAAATCCTTTGGCCTGATTACCACCGTAACCACTAATGGCTTGCTCTACCCTAAGCGAGCGAAATCGCTCAAAGGCTTGGTGGATATGCTCCATTTCTCCCTCGATTACGCCAGCAAAGAAAAGCATGATACCGCCCGTGGAGTAGCCTGTTTCGATACCGTCATGGAGTCGATTCAAATGGCCAAAAGTTTGGGGGAAAGACCGGATATTCTGATGACGGTGTTTGAGGAGAATATTGATGAAATCGAAAAGGTTTATCAAGAGATTACGCTGCCCAATAACCTTGTCCTCATTCTAAACCCAGTTTTTGAATATAACGAAGTCGAAACGGGGCCTTCGCTTTCTTCTTCCACTTTAAATCTTTTAGAAAAGTGGGCCAAACGTAAAAATGTATACCTGAACGAAGGTTTTATCGAACTCAGGCGTGATGGTGGCAATCACATCGACAAGCCAATTTGCAAAGCTGGAAGCACCACTATTGTGATTTCTCCGCAAAACGAATTGGTAATGCCCTGCTACCATTTGGGTATAGAAACCATTCCGATTGAAAACGATCTGTTTAATCTTTATCAGTCAGAAAAAGTGCAAGCTGCTATTGCCATGGAAGGCCGTTATGATGCCTGCGAAGGCTGTGCGATCAACTGTTATATGCAGCCCAGTTTTGCAGTTGAAATGAATAAGTATTGGTGGAAAGCACTTCCCAGCACGCTCAAATACAATCGCATCAAAGGCACTTGGAAGCA
>CAXBPM010000597.1:0-2427 GCA_963977345.1 uncultured Roseivirga sp. | reverse complement strand
GATACCACAGGTTTAGGCTTGGGTTTACCAGAAAACATGGCCTTAACTGGGACTTTCAAGGGCGGGCTGAATGATGCACAAACCAACCTCACACTTAAAACCACAAGTGGAAATGTTGAGGTAAAAGGCCAATTCAGTCAAAACGAAACCATCACTTTTGACGGAGTGATTTCTGCAAAACAACTTCAGCTCAACCGATTACTTCAGAATGAACAACTCGATACACTCACGTTTACAGTGGATGTAAAAGGAAGCGGATCCAGCTTGAGTGATTTAACCGCAGAGCTAAAAACAGATTTCGAACGACTGAAATACAACGGATACGATTTTTCAAACCTCGAATTGTCAGGTAAAATCACCAACGGAAGTGGCAATATCGATTTACGTTTTAAAGATGAAAATCTAGACATGGCAATGGAAACTAAGCTAGCGCTTGATTCTGTTGCTCCAAAAATCAATACCAATTTGACCGTGAAAGGGGCTGACCTTTACGCTTTAGGTTTGAGCCCAGAAAACATAAAAACTGCATTTGTTCTAGACGCTAGCTTTGAAGGCAATGCCTCAAGTTTTGATTTAAAAACGGAACTGAATGATGGCGTAGCCATCTATAATCGCGAGGCCTACACATTCGGAAGCTTCAGTCTGGTAGCTAAATCTGCTGCCGATACCTTGGGAGTAGTTGTGAACAGCCAAGCCATTGACGCCAAAATCATGGGCAATAAAAGTCTTATGGAACTACTTCCGCTGTTGCAAAAGGAATTCACACGCTACCTCGAAAACGGAGTAAATCTGGCAGCACCGGATTCCTTGAATACTGATGCGAGATTGAAAATGACCATTGTCGCGAGGCCATCGTCCATAGTTTCAGAAGTGTTTTTACAGGGCTTAGAACGTATGGATTCGATTGCTTTCAAATTTGATTTTGATGCAAAGACCAATAAGTTATCCGCTGAACTAATGGCGCCCTACATTAATTTTCAAGGGACAGAAATTGACAGCCTAGGATTTAAAATAAATGGTAAAGACGATTATTTAGATTTCTTATTGGGTTGGTCTCAGGTCAGTTCTGGCCCAGTTACAATTGACAAAACCAAACTTCAAGGAAAGGTAGATAACGGCACAGTTACTTCCAGTTTCAACATCATCAGTAACCAAAAAACACTCTTAAATATTAACTCTGAAGTAAACTTAAGAGGCGATACAGTTCAGGTGCATATCCTATCCGACACGCTAATTTTTAATAGTGAACCATGGAATATTCTGGAGAGGAACCAAGTGATGCTGGCCAGCAATTATATCAACATCAATGGATTTGAGCTTTCCAACGGAGCACAAAAAATTACGTTGAGTACCACATTACCAGACCATGAACAGAATCACTTGGGTGCTGTTTTTAATGATTATCAGTTGACCACAATAACCAGCCTTTTCAATGCTGAAAAACCCTTAGCGGCTGGAATGCTCAATGGCGATATTATAGTAGAGAATCCTTTCAATGGTTTTGGGGTAATTGCTGGGTTGAACATTTCAGATTTAGCCGTTATGGAAGTGCCTTTTGGCCAATTGAAATTAGAGGCGCAAGCGGCAGGAGTTGAAAAATATCAGGTAGACCTTTCATTGAAGGGTGACAATGCCGACCTCAATCTGACGGGTAATTACACGGCTTCGGCCACTGGTGGTGACTTGAATCTCAACCTCGATTTGAAAGAATTAAAGATGTCGGCCATAGAGGCTTTTTCTGCTAATAGCATTTCAGAATCAAAGGGTAGCCTTTCCGCAAAGGTGGATGTTTCTGGAAATGCCAACGACCCAAAGTATGCTGGAACACTCAACTTTAGTCAGGTCGGGTTTTTGGTGAATGAATTGAACGCACGTTTTGCCATTGCCAATGAACAATTGAAAGTTGATAATTCGGGGCTGTTTCTCGATAGCTTCACGATTACCGATGGTGACAATAACAGCTTTAATGTGGACGGGAAAATAATGACGGAAACCCTCACTAACCCAACCTTCGACCTAAAAGTAATGGCCGATAATTTCAGGGTAGTAAATTCCGCCAAAGAAGACAGCGATCTCTTTTATGGGCAGTTAAATGTAGGGGCAGACCTTACCATTACGGGCGACTTGAATATTCCAAAAGTACGGGGAAGCATGAAAGTAATTGACGGTTCAACGCTCACTTTTATCGTGCCTGAATCTCAGTTAGAACTGAAAGAGCGTGACGGAGTAGTGCTGTTCGTGAACCGAGAAAAACCCGATGACATTTTAACAAAAGTGGATCAAAGTGAAGTTTCTGCGAACGCGGCCTTGATTGCTGGCTACGATATCGAGACCATCATTACGATAGGTAATAACTCTGAATTCAATATCATCATCGATGAATCTACGGGAGATAATTTAAGGGTTGTGGGCGATGGAGACTTCAAC
>CAXBPM010000596.1:0-2439 GCA_963977345.1 uncultured Roseivirga sp. | reverse complement strand
CTCGCACTTTTTATCACAAGTTTCACCCTAAGCGCCCAAAACCAAGAGGCCTATATGAATGCCATGGTGAAAGGCTTACAGTCGATGGGCGCTGAACGCAACGCGGAAAACCTACAAGCCTCTGCTGGTCAATTTGAACGCATCGCTGCTAATGCAACCGACCAATGGCATCCACAATATTATGCGGCTTTAAGCTATATCAATGCTTCTATGTTGGTAGAGGGAGTAAAGGCCAAGGATCAGCTTTTAGACAAAGCGAAACCATTCGTTGAAAAAGCCAAGAGCCTTGTTCCGAACAATAGCGAAGTTGTGGCGTTAGAAGGTTTTTACTTCATGGCGCAATTGGCAGCAGACCCAGCGTCAAGAGGCCAATCACTATCAGGTTTGGCGTCACAAACTTTCGGACAGGCTATGCAATTGGATCCTAAAAACCCACGTGCAATGGCTTTAATGGCTCAAATGCAATTTGGTACGGCTCAGTTTTTTGGATCATCTACAGCAGGCGCTTGTGGTTTAGTACAGAAAAGCATCCCCTTATTCAATGCTGAAGAAAAAGGAAAAAGCTTTGACCCAACTTGGGGGATAGAAATGGCTCAGCAGTTAATGTCTAGCTGCGGAAAGTAAAATGTAATTAGTTGGGGCTTGCGAAAAGCGAGCCCTTCATTTTTTTAAATTAAAAGATTCAATCATGGAAAAAGCACTCATCATATCTCATGTAACCGCGGGAATTACCACTTTGCTTTCAGGTATTTTGGCCGCTTTCTTTGGAAGAAAAGGAGGGAAGCTTCACCTCGCTACCGGTAAGGTTTTCTTTTGGTCAATGGCTTGGATCTTCATCAGTGCAATACTGATTGTGACCTTCGTGAGGTTCAATTTTTTCCTTACAATTATTGCCGTCTTTAGCTTCTACATGACTTTTGCAGGCCAACGAGTGTTGAAGCTCAAAAAAACGATGAAGCCATTGCCCGTAGATTGGATTGCGGCTTTTATTGCCATCGCTTTTGGCTTAACCCTTTTTGGAGCTGGAATTCGCTTTTTAGTCTTGAGCAACTTTTCGTCAACCATTGGTTACTTATCGGTTATTTTCGGTTTTTTTACAGCCAACACGGCTTGGCTCAACATAAAAGGCTTTAGAAACACCAAGCCCGATAAAATGTGGTGGTGGTTTGCACACATGAATTTAATGAGCGGTGCTTTTATTGCCAGCATTACTGCGTTTCTAGTTCAAAACGGGGCTTTGTTCGCTGCCTTGGGCAATATGGGCTGGATACTTTGGGTTTTACCAGCCGCTATTGGGTCGCCATTAATAGCCTATCATGCCAATCGTTACAGAAAACAATTCGGTGTTGGTAAATATGCCAACGCAGAGAAAGTATAAAATCAGTACTTTAGCCTAAATGGGATATCTTAAAACTATCAATTGGAAACGCGAACTGAAGGAAATTGCGCTTATCGCATTGATTGGTGGGCCTTCGGTTTATTTCTGGTGCGATACCTGCTTCAATACATGGGGAATTGCCCTTAACGCTATGGCGATTTCTGCTTTTCAGTGGATTTTACTTTGGCAAGGCAACGCACATGTTTCCACCTACCTTACCTACAAAATCCCTTGGTTAGAAAACCCTGGTAAACGATTTATTTGGGGAGTAGTGGGGGTAATTGTATATACACCTTTAGCTGTTTATACGCTGTACGTGGTGCTGAAATATGGCTTCGATATTGATATGGGGGATATTAAATCGACCTTATTAATCTCTGTCGGAATTACCTTTGTTATTTCTTTTTTCCTGAATTCAATTGAGTTCTTAAAGAACTGGAAGAAAGCCAGTCTGGATGCAGAAAGGTTGAAAAAAGAGCAGATGGAGGCCAAATATGAAACCCTTAAAAACCAGGTCAACCCACACTTTTTGTTCAACAGCTTGAATGCGCTTACCAATTTGGTGTATGAAGATCAGAACCAAGCAGCCAAGTTTATTCGTGAGCTTTCAAAAGTGTATCGTTATGTTTTAGATACACGTGCACAAGAGGTAGTCAGTCTTAAAACCGAAATGGATTTTGTCAACTCTTACCTCTTTCTGCAGAAAATAAGGTTTGATGAAAAACTTCAGTTGATAATAAATATCGAAGGCTTTGAACAGAAAATGTTACCGCCTATGGCCGTTCAAATGCTTTTAGAGAATGCTATAAAGCACAATGTAATTGCCGAAGAAGAGCCACTTACGATTCATATTGAAATTGAGAATGGAGAAAAGTTAGTGATTCGAAACAACCTTCAGAAAAAGAATATTCCGTTGGAGGAGAGCTCAGGAATGGGGCTTTCGAATATTAAATCTAGGTATGAATTCTTGAGCCCAATACCCGTGGAGATAATTAACGGGCCGAGTGAATTTATTGTGAAACTTCCATTATTAGCCTTTGAGAAATGAAAGTACTGATTGT
>CAXBPM010000595.1:0-2445 GCA_963977345.1 uncultured Roseivirga sp. | reverse complement strand
ATGAAAACCTTGACTGAAGTTGGTGGGGAAGGTAACTAATCGCCTTAATCGCTAATGAAGTTAGAAACGGGCTTTGATCTAACATTGATCAAAGCCCGTTTGTGTTACATCAGTCCATCCTTAAGGTTTCAGCGGCATTCAATTTTTTAACCTTTCCTATTTGAGAGCTTATGGTTATAAAAACCACAGTCGCTAAAATAACAGCCGCAAAAAGCAATGGAATAAAGCTTACTGGGGCATGATTTGAACGATAAACTGTATCCAAAAACATGTTTATTATAAAAACCGAAAGCGTGCTTCCAATTACTACAGCAATCCCCAGTACAATGGTAAATTTGATGTAAACAGGTTTAGTGATTTGAAGCAAACTCGCACCTAATACTTTCTTGATTCCAAAATCCTTCATTCTAGAAGATATACTTAGTGAAGCCAATCCAAAGATGCCCATAGCCGCAAGTATTGTGGCCAAAGTTGCGGTAAATAACATCGTATTCTTTAAGCCTCGACTGTCTTCTGTAGCCTGATTAAATATTGATGAGTGTAAAAAACCTATGTATGGCTTATTCTTTACCACATCCCCCCATGCTTCTCTAACTTTACTTTCCATTTCCGCCTCCGTACCCGCAGTAACCTTTAGTGCCAAAAAGCTCAATTCTGAATCAGGCTTTGCTTTCATAATTAAAGGTTCAATTTCATCATTTAGCCCTTGAAAGTTAAAGTCATTTAATACACCTATAACCTTATGAAAGGTACTGTCAATTTGAATTAGGCCATCAATTTCCACTCCGTAACGTTCAGCGAATCTTTCATTAATCATAACAGACGACTGTGTATCACTAAGCAGCTCTGGATCAAAAAACCTACCCTCACTTAATTCCAGCCCCATAAACTGAGGGTATTTTGCACTACAGTTGATCAATGACGCTTGGTTCTTTGAATCACCTAAATAAAATTCAGTTGTCCAATATGCTTCTCCAAGCGCATTATTCGTTCCCGCAGCACTTTCAACTCCTGGTATTGCCATCATTTTATTCAATAGCTCAGGATAGACCTCTGAATCTGGGATATTCACTAAAATCTTATCTTCCATTTCAAAGTCCCACTCTATTCCTTTTTGTACATTGTTGGTTTGAACGAACATGATTCCACCTACAATTGTAATGATTGACAGCACCAATTGAAACGTAATTACAGCACCAGAAAGGCCCCATTTCTTTCCGAGCTTTTCTTTGCCCCGAAAAATAACCGAAGGTTTAAATCTAGAAATGTAAAGTGCAGGGTAAAATCCAGACAGGAGGGTGGTCACCAATAAAAGCAGCCCCAGAAACAGCCATAGATTTTGGTTGGAAAATATATTTAGGGTTATCGTACCACCAGACATTTCGTTGAACCAAGGCAAGAAAAACCCCATTGCTAGAACAATACCAAGGAAGATTGAAAGTGCACAAAGGATCAGATTTTCTGTCAAAAACTGGGAAATAATTTGAGATCGTTTACTCCCTATTGTTTTCCTAATCCCTATTTCTTTTACGCGTCTTGTCGCCATTAGAATGGCAATGTTTACATAGTTAGAGATGGCCAACAATAACATGAAGCCTGCAATTGAAGTTAAGAGAATTATTGGCCCCATAGGTGGCGATCCTCCGGGTGCACCTGCTAAATTGCGCTTGGCCATAGACTCCAAAGGCACAAGAAAAATAGATTCATAGTGGGCATCAGGTTTCAGTCCATTCTGTACCGAAACCATAGATTGAAAGGACCTCTCAAGTTCAGTCACATCGGTTTCACCTTCCAATTCAATAAAGGTTGCCGCACTGATTTGTGCTGGTTGCCCTCTGTTCTCCAGCACTTCATAATTCAATAGAAAGCCTGGTTTCATGCTAGAATTCATAGGCGCATCTTCGATTACTCCCCCAACAGCAAAGATCATTTCTTCTTCTCCCGAAATCACTTTCACCAACTTATCAATAGGGTCTTCATCCCCAAAAAACTTTACTGCTGTGGATTGATCTATGACAATCTTGGAAGGGTCTTTCAGTACATCCTTACTCCCGTTGACCATTGAGAAAGAGAATGAATTCAGGAAATCGGGGTCTACGTAATGCACATTATCATTGAAAATATTGTCCTTAATGCGAACAACATTCCTGAGGCCCTTGTATCGGATTCTGCGTTTTATTTGAGGGAAATTGTCTGGTAACTCTTCAGCCAAACCCGAAGAGAAATCCCCGTACTTTACAATTTCACCCTCTACAAAAGCTTCGTGAGCGACTAGGTAGATATTCTTACCATTTTCATGAAACTGGTCCTTAATCACACGAGGTTCGATAAACATAAAAGCCACTAAGCAGCAGCCTATGGCGCAAGACAGCCCAGTGATATTGATTAAAGAGGGCATTTTTTGGCGAAGGATATTTCGCCAACCGATTTTAAAATAGTTTTTGA
>CAXBPM010000594.1:0-2471 GCA_963977345.1 uncultured Roseivirga sp. | reverse complement strand
TAAAAGCATTTTGGGTGTTTGCTTGGGACACCAAGCCATTGCCGAAGCCTATGGGGCGTCACTTTATAATATGTCCGAAGTGCTGCATGGTGTTTCGAGCAAGATTAAAGTGGTGAAGCCAGAGGACAGACTATTCAATGGGATTCCAAGTGAATATGAAATTTGCCATTACCACAGCTGGAACGTGAGTAAGGAGGATTTAGGCAATGAACTTGAAGTCACCGCTTATGACGAACTCGGTGAAATCATGGCCATCAGTCATAAAGAATATGATGTGAAAGGAGTGCAGTTTCACCCAGAATCCATCATGACGGAGTATGGGCATAAATTGCTTGAGAATTGGCTGAATGATTCAGTAAACAGTGAAACGGTGATCAGAAAACAGGAATTCACTTCACTTACTAAATCCTGATCCACTGATTTTCTGATTCCTGATAACTAACAAGACAAGATGAAAGACATATTAAACCAACTAATAGAATATAAATCGCTGGATAAAACCACAGCAAAGGAGATTTTGATGAACCTCACATTGGGGAAATATAATCAAAGTCAGGTGGCGGCATTTCTTACCGTGTACTTAATGCGAAGCATCACAGTAGAGGAACTCGAAGGCTTTCGGGATGCCATGCTGGAGCTTTGTGTGCCGGTAGATATTCCAGAATACGATGCCATTGACCTTTGTGGTACGGGCGGAGACGGAAAGAATACCTTTAACATTTCCACGCTAAGCTCTTTTATTGTGGCCGGTGCAGGGCAAAATGTAGCCAAGCACGGAAATAATGGCGTGTCCTCTGTTTCTGGTTCTTCTAACCTGATGGCACATTTCGGTTACGAATTCACCAACGACATTGGTAAGCTCAAAAAGAGTTTGGATGAAAGTGGGATTGCCTTTTTGCATGCACCACTTTTTCACCCAGCCATGAAAAATGTAGCACCCATTCGAAGAGATTTGGGCGTAAAAACCTTCTTTAATATGTTAGGGCCGATGGTAAATCCTTCATTCCCCAAAAAACAATTGGTAGGAGTGTTTAGTCTAGAGTTGGCCAGATTATACGGCTACCTTTACCAAAAAACCGACAAGCAGTTTGTGATTTTGCATGCCCTCGATGGCTATGATGAAATTTCATTGACAGGAGGCTTTAAGAAAATCACGCATTTACAGGAAGAAATTGTTCAACCTGAGGATTTAGGACTTACCCGAATTCAACCCGAAGCCATTTTTGGTGGCGAAACCGTAGAAGAATCGGCAAAGATTTTCGAGAAGATATTAAAAGGAGAAGGCACAAAAGCTCAAAACGAAGTGGTGATCGCCAACTCGGCCATGGCTTTACAATGCGGTAAAGGCTATAACACAGAAGAAGCAGTTGGCCACGCACGGGAGTCACTCGAATCGGGGAAGGCACTCAAGGTATTTAAGACATTATTAGATTTATAAAATCGAGAAAACAGGGAATCAGTAATCAGTAGAATGGATGACAATAATTCACTGATCCACTGATTAACTAATCCCTGATAACTGACATAGAATGGACATACTACAACAAATTATTGCACACAAAGAGAAGGAAGTAGCCGAACGAAAAGGGCTTTTTCCTCCTAAATTATTAGAGCAGAGCATTTACTTCGAGAGCAAAACCGTTTCGTTGAAAAAGTATTTGCTGCGCGAAGATAAATCGGGGATTATAGCCGAATTCAAGCGTAAATCGCCTTCGAAAGGAATGATTAATGCCCACGCCAAGGTAGAGCGCACCACTATTGGTTATATGCAGGCAGGTGCTTCGGCACTTTCTGTATTGACGGATTCTGAGTTTTTCGGAGGAAAGAATGAAGACCTTTCTACAGCCAGAAAATTCAACTTCTGCCCAGTACTTAGAAAGGACTTTATCATTGATGAATACCAGATCATTGAAGCCAAGTCGATTGGTGCTGATGCTATTTTGCTGATTGCAGCTGCTTTGACGCCAGAACGATTGAAGGAATTAGCCGCATTCGCCAAAACGCTTCATTTAGAAGTGCTGATGGAAATTCACAATGAGGAAGAATTGCGTCCCTACCTCTCTCTAGATTTGGACGCGGTAGGAGTAAACAACCGCAACCTTAAGACTTTCGAAACCAGTATTGAAACGTCAAAAATGTTAGTGGACAAAATCCCGAATGAGTTTGTGAAGATTTCAGAAAGCGGCATTAGTGATCCTACTACCATTGTTGAGTTGAAAAAGGTGGGCTTCCAAGGTTTTTTAATTGGCGAAACCTTTATGAAAACTGGCCGGCCAGAAAGGGCAGCTGCTGAATTTATTGAGGCAGTTCAGAAACAGTTATCAGTATAACAGGAAAACAGAAAACAGGAAAAAAGTTGATCAGAAAACAGGAAATCGGGGAACTGAAATCGCTGAAAAAAATTCACTTTAACTGATTAACTGATTAACTGATTAACTGATTAACTGATTAACTGATTAACTGATTAACTG
>CAXBPM010000593.1:0-2488 GCA_963977345.1 uncultured Roseivirga sp. | reverse complement strand
CCGTTTTTGGGCTCGATATCTATTCTAAATTCCAAAAACCTTATGGTTTCTTTATTGGAGCCATTTTCTCAGGAATCATCGGAGTAGGTTTTTACCCCATGCTTGGCAATCGTGTTTGGTGCCGCTTTGGTTGCCCAATGGCAGGCTATATGGGCATTATTCAACGTTTCAAATCGAAGTTTAGAATTACTACGAATGGCGGTCAGTGCATTTCATGCGGAAACTGTTCTACTTACTGCGAACAAGGAATTGATGTAAGAGCTTATGCCCAGAAAGGACAAAATATTGTTCGTGCGAGTTGTGTGGGTTGCGGGGTTTGTTCTGCGGTTTGCCCAAGAGGGGTACTGAAATTAGAAAATGGCCCAGAAGAAAAACGCTATGATTTACCTCCAATTATTATTGGTAATGAGAGCGTGAAAATTTCAGATTAATAAAATCTATTTAATCTTCTAGAGGGTTTAGCAATACAGTTAAACCCTCTTTTCTTTCTAAGCAACCCCAGCTGAATAGCGATTACTTAATATACCTAAGGCCAAAATTTAAAGTAGTGCCTGCCCCATCGTTTCTAGAGGCAAAAAAGTTCGAATAAGACAGTTCAATTCCAAGGTGGCTTGAAAGCTGATATTTAGCTCCAAAACCAAATTGCTGAAACCACTGAGACAAGCCAAATTGCTCATCAAAACCATTCGAAACTCTTTCGTAACGAGGTGAGTATTGATATAAGGCAAAAATGGAAGTCTTTGGTGTTGGGAAATAACTAATAATGCTCGTTAAGGGAGTCCTGAAAAAGTTAGTCTGGCTGTCAGATTTAGCAAATCGATAAATCAAATCTGCCTCTAAAAACAGTCGCCATTCGCTGCTTAGCTCCATATCATAAAACACTTGATTAATAGACGTGTATCGGTCGTGGGCTACAAAATGACCGTCACGATTCTCTAGATTCTTCCCTCCTGGGAAAAGAAAAGTCGATCGGAGGGAAAGGTTATAGACCTTCTTAAATGGAAGAAAGCGAATACTAGGTCCGAAGCCAGCAAGTACGGTTTCATTAAAATCACCCGATCCGAAAAGTGGTGAAAAAGGAGAGTCTCCGTCAGAAAAGGAACTCACAAGAATATCAAAGCCTAAATTGAATCGGGCAGATTTAGAAACTCCAGTGCTAAAGCCGTATTGAGCATTGAAAAAGCTTTGCCGCCCTCCAAGGTCAAACTTATCGCCTGCCCCATCTCTAATTTCTTTTTGGGTATAAATATTAAAAAATGCATTGAGCTCTACTTGTCCTTTTTTAAGCAATACGGAAGGTGTAAAGGCCTGAAGGTTTGAAATAGGCTCATCTGACTTTTTTGGCGAACGCTCCTTCCCTTTTTGCTCATTCAAAGTCCAATTGTAGGTGTAATAGTCTACCTTATAGTCATCAGGTATCTTTTCTGTGCGGAAATTATTAAGGTATTGGATAACTGAAACTTCGCCTTCAAAATCCTGTTCATACCATTTGAAAATTTCAGAAATCAGCACTTTCTTTTCCTTGCGCTTGACTTGAATAAAATCTTCATTTTCCAATGCCAGTTTAGTTTGAGAAGCTATTTGATTGTCAAGCTTATCTGGTGAGTAGGCAAATGTGGCAATTGGAGGGCAACTCAAAGCCGCGCAAACCAACACAAAGTGTAGTCTTTCATCTCCCGTTGGTTTTAATAAATGTTCTTTTTCTAGCGTGTTCAACGTTATTAAATCTCCACCTACGTTGTATTTAATTCCATCAAAAAAACCAGCAATATCCAAAGGTGACTTTGATGGATAGTGACTTACAATTCCTTTGATCACCAACAAGTTATAGGCATTAATCAGAAACGCCTTTTTTTCAGTTTCACTTAATTGATCAAGTGGCATTTTCTCTACCTGAAGAATTAGGCCGTCTAGTGATTTGGGATTTTCCTTGATTGCCCCATAATCGACCAAACCCTTCTCCACATTATCGGATAAAAAAGCACCGGTGTTTTGTATAAAGGAATCTATCGACTGGGCACTTAGATGCATCACACTAAATAGCAGTGCTAAGCTTAAACTATACTTGATCATGATGTAGGGTGGTTTTAATTAGACAACTGAACCTGATAAATGCCTTGAACATCTAAGGTTTGGCCAAAAATATCGACCCCTCCTCTGAGTTGAATTTTATTATCACTCAAGCCCAAGACCAAAGCAGAATACTCGATGTCTGTATCCTGGTCAAAAATTATTTCAGCATTATCGAAGTTGAGTTCCCAAATCCCCGTTTTTACTCTCCTGTTATCCGCTCCTCCACAAAGCACGTCACCACCATCATAACGATAAGTGCCATCAGACATAAACATAAAGGTATCGTCTAAACGGCAAGCCTGAAAACCAGTAAGCCCTTCTAGTTGAAAAGTAAGTGCCTTCCAAACTATGCTCTCGTTTCCAGCTAAAGCTACAGCAAAGGCAGCCTCTGTATCTGGAAGACCTACGGGAGGCT
>CAXBPM010000592.1:0-2493 GCA_963977345.1 uncultured Roseivirga sp. | reverse complement strand
GAAATTTAAGTGGGTTTGGTATGATGGGCCAGGTGCTCCCAAAGACCATAAAGATTTGAAGTTGCCGAATGGCGATCAGCTTCCAGACCAAGGCGCTATGTTTATTGGTGAAAAGGGGAGACTCTTGTTACCGCATTTCATGCAATTACCTAAGCACATTGTTAAAGGTGAATATGTAGACATTGACTTAGAGCCATTCTCAAGTGTAGGTAGCCCTACAGAGGATTATGGAGCAGAAAGTAAAAAGCACTACCATCAGTTTGTGGATGCTTGTATGGGGAAAGATCAAGTGACTGCACCATTTTCATACGCAGCTCGATTGACAGAAACCATTCTTTTAGGGGTGATTGCAGGCCGTTTTCCAAACAAAAAACTACACTGGAACAACCAAACGGCCCGTTTCAAAGAAGAGGAGGCCAATGCCTTTTTAGATGGTGAGTATCGGAAGTTTTAAAAGATCCAATTCACAGGCCTTGACTTTATCAAGGCCTGTTTTGTTTTTGAGCTACTAAAATAAGTTCTTTACGATGAACGACTAAACAAGCCAAGACCGTTTCCTTTTTTCAGCGATACTTTTAACGATAGCATAAATGGTAGCAGCCCTTCTAGTTATTGCCTTTCTTGTTCCTTCGTACTTCATTTTTAAAGAGCGTTACTTTAAGCGATCCATAAAAGTGAACCTACCTACAGAATGGAAGGAAGTTTTACACACTAAGGTAGAATTCTATCGACACCTAAAGCCAAACCAGAGGGCTCAGTTTGAACAGGACATTCAAGAGTTCTTATCCAACGTGATGATTACAGGGGTTAGGGTAGAAGTTACATTAGAAGATCAGCTTCTTGTGGCCAGCAGTGGGGTAATTCCGTTATTTGGCTTTCCTCGCTGTACTTACACGCATTTAGAAGAAGTGATTTTATACCCTTCACACTTCAATAGTAATTTTGAAATCAACGACCCTAATCAAGTCTTTACTGGAATGGTTGGGGCTGGAATACTCGAGAACAAGATGATTCTTTCAAAACCTGCATTACACGCTGGTTTTGATATCGCTAATGATAGAAGTAATGTAGGTCTTCATGAGTTCATTCATTTATTCGATAAAGAGAATGGCTATATAGATGGAGTACCTCCTGGCTTTGAGGACAAGGTTTTTGCTTTACCATGGCTCAATTTTATTCATGAAAAAATCAGGCATATTAATGATGAAACCTCTGATATTCGTGACTACGGAGCAAATAGCCAGCAAGACTTTTTAGCCGTGGCAGGAGAGTACTTCTTCAAACAACCTCATCTGCTCAAACAGAATCACCCAATACTTTATGAGGGGCTCATGAAAGCTTTCAATCAAGATCCAGCAGCGTTGAGAAACTAATAAGGCTGAACCTTCTTTTATGACCATAAAAAGGGCTTCCCTCTCTGTCAACTGACAAGAAGGAAGCCTTTATGATTGATGAGAACTAAAACTAATTCCCCTTTTTCTCTAATGTAATTTTACCTGAAAGCGGTTGTTGCTTGAGGTCAGAGTTAAGTACTTGATCCAGTTTATCCAAATGTATCTTCAACTCAGCTGAAAGCTCTTCAAACACCACATAAGAAGCATCTGTTGGTCTTGCTTGCCCACTCTCCACACTTCGTCTTAAAGAAGCCAAACGGTTGTTCAGCTTAATAGGGAAGTTGAGCGGATCTTGACCACTTTGATTCTTCACTTGGTATAAATCTTCTTCAATCACCTTCATTTTTTCAAGCATATCATTGATGGCGCTGTTAAGGCCAGCATCACCTGACTTCGATAATGCTTCGGCTTGCTTACGGATATTTCTGATCTGAATCACGGCTTCATTCGCTGCTGAAGTTTTACTCATAATCTTCAAAGCCAAATCAAATTGCTTTTGAATATCATCCGCTGTAATGCCCTCTAAGTTCGGGTCCATTTCTATGGTGAAAGAAGAGGTCTGCGTTGTTCCATTGGCAGTGAGCCTCACTTGGTAATCACCTAAAGGTGCCGTAGGGCCGCTTTGAGGCCTTCCGCTCCAGATGATCATTCCCTCAAAAATTGTAGCACCTGGGTAACGTAAGTTCCAATTGAACTCGTTGATTCCCTTGTCGGTACGAACACTCGCTCTTCTGCCATCAGACTTTTTACCTGTATAAGTTTCAATCAAGTTGCCTTTAGCATCCATAATCTCAATGGTTACGCTATCTGCGGCATTTGGTAAGTAGTATTGAATACTGGCGTTATATACGCCTCTGATCGGGTTGGCTGGTTTGAACAACTTCACCTTTTTCATATCCATTGAAGCTGCTTCGCGTAATGGTCTGATGTCACCCATAATCCAAAAACCTCGGCCATGAGAACCTAGCACTACATCGTCATTTTTCAATACCAAATCACGGATAGGGGTGTCGGGCAAGTTTAACTGGAATGACTGCCAAATGGCACCATCATTAAACGAAACATAGACACCATGTTCTGTCGCCAAATAAAGCAAGCC
>CAXBPM010000591.1:0-2498 GCA_963977345.1 uncultured Roseivirga sp. | reverse complement strand
TATGCTTAAGATTTCTTTCATTATGAGATATTAATACCTTTATATCCTTTATTGTGTTAAATTTTATCTTTTTAAATAGGTCAACCCAGTTTCTAAACTCGTGGCCAATTCAAAAAGATTTGTATTCTCAAGCATCTTTCTCAGCTCACTTCTAATGGTGGTGAACTTATCGTGAACAGGGCAGGGTTCGTTGGCATTGCATACCTTTAAACCAAGGCCACAGCCTTTATAGATACTGTCGCCATCCAAGGCGTTCACGATTTCGCTGAGCTTTATGGAGTCAATGTCTTCCTTTTTAATTTCAAAACCACCATTCGGTCCTTTTACTGAATTTATGATTTTTGCTCTGGCCAGCTGCTGCAAAACTTTGGCCGTGAATGCTTCCGGAGAATCTATTTCCGCAGTGATGTCTTTCAAACTCGCACGCTCTTCATTAAGAGATTTTTGTGCGATGTAAATCACTGCTCGAATTCCGTATTCACATGCTTTTGAGAACATAGTTGTATATTTTCTATGCAAAGATAAGTCAGGTTTTTAATTCGGACAAATTTATCCGAATTAAAAATACTTTCTTTTTGAGTTCTGAAAAAGGCGAGGTAGTAATTAAGAGGTAAAGCACTTTCTAAGTGCTTAGAAAACGTTTATTGATCCCTAAACTTGCGCATCATTTTGTTGGCGAATACAAACTCATCGAGTTCTTGAACACCCGACTGCATGATCTCATCACTGTTGCCTTCCCAAAGTTTATGGCTATTGCTCAGAAACATAATGTATTCACCAATCTCCATTACTGAGTTCATATCATGGGTTACAATCACCGTAGTGATTTGATATTCCTCTGTAATTTCCGCGAGTAAGCGGTCTATTTTAATAGAAGTGACAGGGTCTAATCCTGAATTGGGTTCGTCACAAAAGAGGTATTGAGAACTGTTTACGATGGCCCTGGCAATACCCACTCTTTTTTGCATTCCTCCACTAATCTCTGAAGGCATTTGTTTGTTGGTGTTTTCTAGCTTTACGCGCTTCAGACAAAAATTCACCCTATCGAGTTTTTCATCTTCGGGCATTTTGGTGAGAATATCCAAAGGGAATTTGATGTTTTGTTCGACAGTCATAGAATCGAAAAGCGCTCCTCCTTGAAATAGCATGCCTATTTCTCGTCTAATGTCAGTTTTTAAATCCCTATGGGCATTAATGAAATCACGTCCATTGTACAGAATATCTCCAGAATCAGGCTTAAAAAGGCCCACAATATTCTTCAGCATTACGCTTTTCCCAGAGCCACTAGCGCCAATGATCAGGTTGGTTTTTCCTTTTTCAAATGTTACGCTAACGTCATCTAGGATCACCTTATCATCGAACGACTTTACTAAATTCTTAACTTCTATCATCTTACTAAAAGCAATTGAGCGAGAATAAAATCACTGAACAAAATGGCGATACAACTAACCGTTACTGCACGTGTACTGGCTTGACCTACTTCCAACGCTCCTCCTTTGGTGAAAAAGCCCATATAAGAAGATATGGATGAAACTAGGAAACCAAAAACGACAGATTTTATTAAAGCGAAAGTAACCGTGAACTGATTGAAATCCATTTTCAACCCCGTAAAGTAGTCGGCTGTAGATACCACACCGCCAAATTTTGCCGCTAAGAAGCCTCCTGAAATTGCCAATACACCGGCCAAAATTACCAAGAGTGGGTACATGATAAGAGTTCCTACAATTTTTGGGAGCACCAAATAGGAAGCTGAATTGATCCCCATTACTTCGAGGGCGTCAATTTGCTCTGTAATCCGCATGGTACCCAAATTTCCTGCAATACTTGACCCTACCTTTCCTGCGAAGATAATCGCGGTAATTGTGGGGGCCAATTCTAAAATCGTGAGATCTCGAACTACAAGTCCCACCACACTATCAGGAATAAGTGGATTGACCAAGTTGAATGCCGTTTGAAGGGTAGATACCGCCCCGATAAAGAGCGAGACTAATCCCACCAAAACGATGCTGTTGATCCCAACAAGCATACATTCCTCAAAGGTTAGTTTGACATAGGTTTTGAACGACTCACGATTTTTGAAAAGAGAGCTTATAAACAATAAATATTTGCCGAGACTCTTCATTAAAAAAGCATTTCCATCAGGGTGATTAAATTAACAGGGTGGTAAAATAACAAAACTTGAGGCAAAAGATTCGGCTTGGGCCATCTTAATTGAACAAATTGATCTAATTTCAAGTCGTTGGTAGAACGTAAAAATTTGAAACAATTATTCAAACATGAAAAAACTGGCAGTAATTACCGGAGGAACTAAGGGAATAGGCAGGGCAACCATTGAAAGATTTGCCAAAGATGGCTTCGATATTATGACTTGTGCTCGAAACCAGGAAGACCTAAAACAGCTCAAGAAGGAGATAAATGAGGCTTTTCCTGAAATTGAGATCCACACAGTTCAGGCAGATTTATCTAAGAAAAACGAGGTGCTAAAATTTGCTGAGATG
>CAXBPM010000590.1:0-2501 GCA_963977345.1 uncultured Roseivirga sp. | reverse complement strand
CAATGTATTTAAGGCCAGTTGGCGCTGGGTTAAAGTCAGTTTTCCAAGCTTTAAAGCCTGGCATAAACACCCCCTTGTAGTTACTTCTTTCCACAAAAACATGGATGGTTTCACCGTAAGTATGAATTCCAGAACGAACCACATAACCATGCTCATCTTCGGTTTTTTCAGGCTTCATAAAAGATTCCGCTCCGCGAGAAGTCGTTTCTTCCCAAGCTTTCGTGGCATCTTCCACCCAAAGGGCGATTACTTTTACGCCATCACCGTGATTATTGATATGCTCGTTAATTGGACCATCCTTCTTTAAGGGCGAAGTAAGTACCAATCTAATTTTATCTTGCTGAAGCACATAAGAAACACTTTCCTTATTGCCCGTTTCCAGACCAGAATAGGCTACTGACTCGAAACCAAATGCAGTTTTATAATAGTGAGCCGACTGCTTAGCATTACCCACGTAAAGCTCTACATAGTCAGTTCCATTGATAGGAAGGAAGTCTTTTGCTTCCTTAAATATTTTTTCTCCAGGATAATTTGCGTTCTCTGTTGCCATGATTTTGTTATTCTTCTAACCAAGATTTATGATAATCTTTTACTAATAATTTCATTGCGGCTTCGGTTACTTTTAAAGGTTTAAAAGTATCGACCATTACCGCCAATTCTTGGGTTTCAGTTTTACCCAAGCTTCTTTCCATCGCTCCAGGGTGCGGCCCGTGAGGGATTCCCGCTGGGTGCAATGTAATCTGTCCCTTCTCTATGTTATTGCGACTCATAAAGTCTCCATCCACATAGTAGAGTACTTCGTCCGAATCAATATTGCTATGATTATAAGGCGCAGGCACCGAATCTGGATGGTAATCGTAGAGCCTTGGCACAAACGAGCACACCACAAAAGCATCCGTCTCGAAAGTTTGGTGTACGGGAGGTGGCTGATGAACTCGACCTGTAATTGGCTCGAAATCGTGAATTGAGAAAGCATAAGGGAAATTATAACCGTCCCAACCGACTACATCAAAAGGGTGCGTGGCGTACACATATTCGTGGATCATACCCTGCTTTTTCACCTTAATGATAAAGTCGCCCTTTTCATCGTGCGTCTCTAAATTCTGTGGTCTTCTAATGTCCCTTTCACAATAAGGCGAATGTTCTAAAAGCTGACCAAACCAGTTACGGTAACGTTTTGGTGTATAAATCGGACGGTGAGATTCTACAATGAACAGGCGGTTTTTCTCATCGTCAAATTCAATTTGATAAATCATTCCGCGTGGTACCATCAGGTAATCGCCATAGCCAAATTCTAAAGTACCGAGCAAAGTGCGTAACCGCCCTGTCCCTTGATGAATGAAAATCAATTCATCACAATCGGAGTTTTTATAGAAATAGTCTGTTTGAGATTTTGTAGGCGAAGCCAGAATAATCTCACAATCACTATTCACCAAAACTGGCGTTCGGCTTTCTAAGTAATCTGCTTTTGGAGGCACCGAAAAGCCCTTCAAACCAAGAGAAAGCATATTCTTCTCCACTGCAATTTTGGGCGAAACATCGTATGAGCGAAGTACCTCTTTGACCTGTGTAGGTCTATGAACATGGTAGAGCAATGACGACATTCCGTCAAAGCCTACAGTTCCGAAAAGCTGCTCGTAATAGTAACCACCCTCTTCCTTTTTAAAAGTAGTGTGGCGTTTATGTGGGATTTTTCCCAATTGATGATAAAACGGCATATTGCTTTGTTTTAATTATTCCGCTCCCGTAAACCTAAGAGCTTACTATAAACAGCCCCTGAAACAAGTTCAGGGTGACTTACTATATTAATTGCTTCAGAGAATTCTCCAATGCTCTTTTCGAGATGCCTGTCTTTTCTGGAGAAAGGTCATGTACTTTCTGCAATGCATTTCGGATAATATTGGCTGTATCCTCAAAAATCGCCTCATCTGTCAAGGCAATTCCGCCCTGCATAAGATACGCAAAAACACGCGCCATTCCACAGTTGGCAATAAAATCTGGCAGCACCGAAAGGTTCTCGTCTGCAAACAAACCTGTTGGGCCAAAGAAAATTTCAGGATCATTGAACGGTACATTCGCACCACAAGAAATCACTTCCAACTTCGATTCGATCATTCGATCTACCTGTGGCCTTGTGATTAATCGAGAAGCCGCAGCAGGAACAAATACTTCGAAGTCTAAGCCCCAAATTTCTTCATTGATTTGATCGAAAGGGATCATATCCTTTGCAACAAGCTGGTTGCCCTTTCTGTTTAAAAAGTAGTTTTTGATTTCTTCTAAAGAGAAACCTTCTTGTTTCATTACCCCACCTTCACGGTCGATAATACCCACCACTTTCATTCCCATTTGAGCCAAATAGTAACCCGCAGAAGCCCCTACATTTCCCCAGCCTTGGATCACAGCTCTTTTCTCTTTGTAGTCGCCACCCCAAATTTGATAGTAGCTACGAATGGCTTCTGCTACTCCATAGCCAGTAATCATATCAGCTACTTTGTATTTTC
>CAXBPM010000589.1:0-2503 GCA_963977345.1 uncultured Roseivirga sp. | reverse complement strand
TGGCCATTCAAAGTACTTTAGAGAACCACGGCCTATATACTCGACTAATGTCTGGGATTAAAATGGAAGCAGTTTGCGAGCCTTTTATTAGAAGAAGAGCTGTTCGTCATTTAGAAAAAGGAAGAATCGTTATTTTTGGAGCTGGAATAGGCAACCCTTATTTCACAACGGATTCCACCGCTAGCTTAAGGGCTATTGAAATTGAGGCAGATGTTGTCTTGAAAGGGACCCGTGTGGATGGTGTTTATACTGCAGACCCAGAAAAAGATCCGACAGCAACCAAAATACCTAACTTGTCTTTTGAAGAGGCTATTCGAGGTGGATATAGTGTCATGGATACAACAGCCTTTACCCTTTGTCAGGAGAATAATGTGCCAATTATTGTTTTTGATATGAATACTTCCGGCAACCTTTTAGATATTGTGAAAGGTAAAGAGAACGTAGGAACATTGATAAGCTAATTTATAATCATGGAAGAACTGGAATTATACTTGGATACCGCCAAGGAGATGATGGAGAAGGCCATCGTCCACACAAAACAAGAACTGGCCAAAATTAGAGCAGGCAAGGCCATGCCAAGCATGCTAGATGTGGTTAAAGTTGATTATTACGGAACACTAACTCCTCTTAATCAGGTGGCTGCGGTGAATAGCCCTGATGCAAGAACACTTTTTGTTAAGCCTTGGGAGAAGTCTATGACCACTGCCATTGAAAGAGCCATCATGAACAGTGATTTAGGTTTGAACCCACAGAATGACGGTGAGCAAATCATTATCAATATCCCACAACTAACCGAAGAAAGAAGACGTGAATTAGTTAGACAGTCTAAAGCGGTTACTGAAGACGGTAAAATCAGCATTCGAAGCGCGCGAAAAGAGACCAATGACGAATTAAAGAAACTTCAAAAAGACGGTTTAGCTGAAGATTTGGTAAAGAGTGCGGAAGACAAAGTACAAGACCTTACAAATTCGCACAACAAGAAAATTGACGACTTGTTCACACAGAAAGAGCAAGAGATTATGACGATTTAATCATCATAACGGATTAAAAACATACTGAAAGGCACCCGAAGGGCTGCCTTTTTTTATTACCTACGATTTAAAAACATGTGTCTTCAAAAAACCTTCTGAGGAAAAGACTGGCATTTCAGAAAAATAATAATCAGACAAATTTTCTGTAATCAAACAGTTACACCCCGCCTCCACGGCTGCATAATATTGAAAACCATCTTCTATATCATTGACCTTCGGGTTACTCAAAGCACTTTTTACTGCGTTTTCGTCAATTTGTGCGATTGACAGATGATTACATAACAATTGAATTTTCCGTTTAGCTTCAACTTCCCCACATTTCTTAGAGGCAAAATAAAACCCAATGGCCAAACAAAGGGAAGAAGTAAACAACTTAAAACCATTTTGCTCGGCCACTGAGAGAACACGAGAAGAATAGGTGAAAAGAGGGTATTCCTTATTAAGCACCGAAACCAATACATTAGCGTCAACAAATGCGGTCACCATTATTTACGCTCGTAATAGTCAGACTTGGATATTTTTCTAGGCTTAGTATGGTATTCAGCCTCGCCTTCAGCAACCGCGCTTACCCAGTCTGCAATTGGTAGGTTTTCAATCGATTTGTACTCATTCGAGGTGATCTGTCGATATAGAAACTCAGTTAGCCGTGAAAGACTGATATTGTTCTTTTCAGCAAAAGCCTTTGCCGACTTAATCACCTCTTGATCAAAACTTAAAGTCACTTTCGCATCCATAACAATTCATTTATACGACAAATTTATTTTTTCTATACGTATAAAACAAATTTTAGTTTGCAGCATGATTATTTCCTCACCGAAAAGCTCAACTCGTGTATTCATCAGTTCGATACACCAAATCAACAAGTGGTTACCCAAAGCTTTAAAGTTTAAAACCAAACACTTACCTATGTAACCTAATGAAGTGTCGAGCTATATATTCTGTATTTGTATAAATAATAATTTGAGATTTATACATTTTTCATACATTTAAGGAATAAATAACTAATACCTATGAAAGGAACGAATTTAGGCGAGTTTGAAGAAGTGGTTTTATTAACCATAGCAGCCCTACTGACCGAGGCCTATAGCGTAGCCATATGTGATGAAATCGAACGAATTACCGATAGAAAGGTAAAACTGGGCGTAGTACATTCAGTACTCAATCGTCTGGAAGAAAAAGGCTTTGTCAATTCACAGTTGGGAGAAGCGACCAAAGTTCGAGGCGGAAGAAGAAAACGATATTTCGAGGTAACCCATGCCGGAAAAGCCACACTGCAAAAGGTCAAATCGCAGCGTGATGAGCTTTGGAACCTAATTCCAGAATTCAATCTAAAAATGATATGAGTAACAAAAGTGCACATCAACCTCCTCGCTGGGCCGATAGGTTTCTGGAATGGTATTGCCGTTCCGAAATCCTCGAAGACCTACAAGGAGACTTATATGAGCACTTTGAGCGCAACACGATTAGCAAAG
>CAXBPM010000588.1:0-2503 GCA_963977345.1 uncultured Roseivirga sp. | reverse complement strand
GCAATTAGAAGAACAAGCCAGAGCTTTTATTAACGATCCACAACGAAATAAAATCACCAAATCCGAAGTAGAGGCGTCTAAGATTTTTAGCTGGTTTGGTGGCGATTTTAAAAAAGGACAAACCTTAATTCAGTTCCTGAATAAATATGCTGAAGTGAATATTGACGAAAATGCGGAGGTCGATTTTATGGATTACCAATGGAGCCTAAATGATGCTTCGAAAAAGTAGTTCGACCTAATTTTAAACCTCTTTCAATTTATTTCGTCAGAAGAATGCGATTATCAGAGCAAAAAAGAGGCTCATTTAGGACTTACTGAAAGAGACTGTCCTTTGGCCTTTACGTTTAACCTTAGTTTTCTTATAATTGCTTTTCGTAAAGGGTCGTTACTTAATATATGCAGTATAAAGGCAAAGTAATTTTGGTTGTTCTTACCATGGGTATTCTTGTATCCTTGCTGTCACTGTCTCCCTCAGAACCAAAAATTCCTACCGAAAATAAGCCTGCAAAACGAGCCCTCACCAATAAAGATTCTGATAACCCTGCTTTAGCGCCCATAGACAAAATGGCTGAGCGACTTTTGACCAGCCTAAATTTAACGGGAGCTACCGTGGCGGTGGTGAAAAACGAAAAACTGGTATACGCCAAGGGCTTTGGCTATGCCGACAAAGACAATAAAATACCTGTTGAACCTTCTCATCTTTTTCGAATCGGAAGTATTTCAAAATTAGTGACAGCAACAGCCATTCTCAAAATGGTTGATGATGGGAAAATCAGCTTAGACGATTTTGTTTTTGGTGACAATGGTATACTGAAAGGAGCCAAATACGAAGGAATCAGCAATCGTAATGTGTATAAAATAAAGGTCAAACACCTACTGAATCATACCGCTGGTTGGAGTTTGATTACCTATGGTGATCCCATGTTTATTCAATCCAAGATTAATAAAATGGACAAGGCGGCTTACCCCATTGATTTTGACGAAATAATTCACTTTGTAATTACCCGTCACTTGCCTTATACGCCCGGTACGCATTACAACTATTCCAACTTTGGCTACTGTTTGCTAGGAAGAATTATAGAGGAAAAAACGGGAGAGAAATACGAAGACTGGGTTCAGAAGAGCATTCTCAAGCCCAATGGCATCACCCACATGCAAATTGCCGGAAACTTTGAAAGTGATCGACTCAAGAACGAAGTAAAATATTACGACTATAGTCCAGACAACAAGCAATTGGCCTATACTGGTTCTGGTAAAATGGTAGACAAACCTTATGGTGCCGATGATGTGAAGATGCTTGCTCCTGCGGGTGGCTGGGTGTCCAACTCGGTAGATATGATGCGATTGTTGGTAATGGTAGACGGCTATTCTAAACGCTATAAAGATTTTTTAAGCAAGGATTCCATGGACAAAATGATCAACGGAGTTGGAGGCGTAGATCAGCCTTTGGGCTGGCGTAGCGTAAGTGGCGAACACTGGTGGCGAACAGGCACCCTTTCAGGCACCTCAGCCTTACTTACCCGCGACCTGAATGGAGTTTCATGGGTGGTCATCTCAAACACCACACCACGCAGAGGTAGCTTTTGGAGCACCAGCCGTTGGGCCATGCGCGAATCCTTCAAGCAAATCAAAAACTGGCCGAGCACAGATCTGTTCGAGGTAAGCGAGTAACAATATTCAATTCCTTACATTTTCATTTACTTCATCGTTTCAATGTTTATATTGAAGCTAATGAAAAGGTTATTCACTCTATCTCTTTTATTGTGCACATCCATTGGAGTTAGAGCCCAAGATATTCCCAAGGAACTATTGAAAACTTGGATGCCAGTATTATCAACGAATTATAAAGGCGACACAACTTATCAAGAGGGTCCCAGTTTTATAACTTTTGAGCAAGAAGGTGGTCATTTTGAATTACCGGAACAGAAATTCACATTTAATATAACTCAAGATAGAATCAACTTCTTCCTTGAAACAGGCCCGAAACAATCTGTGAAGTTGATAGAGTTACAAAGTGACAGACTGGTTTTATCCTATGATTCCAGTATGATTATCACTTATATTCCCCTTCCCAACTTTGAGCAAAAAATGGATCTAAGCGATATTAACGCTATCATTTCAGACAACATTTGGTCATTTAGGTTACCTGGAGCTAGAGATGACTTCTTTGATTTTAAAATGGAGTTCTTCGACTACCTTCAAGACTCTGGTATTGTCAATTATCAATATATCAATCTGGTAAAAACAGTTAAATTTTATCCTCCCAGTGATTTTGATCAAGTACTATGGTATGTAGACAGACATCAAAATACTTTTGTTATTCATATAAAACAGATATTTTCCTCAATTTTTGGTTTAGAAAAATTAGCGATAAAAGATATTGGGAATAATAAAATGGATTTGGTGTATTGGTTGGCAGGACAAGAGGTAAACATTACTGCACACAAATGGAAAAAGAAATCGATCCACAAACAAAGTAAGGAGATTGAAAATCTTACAAGGC
>CAXBPM010000587.1:0-2512 GCA_963977345.1 uncultured Roseivirga sp. | reverse complement strand
AACCAAATGATGAAATTACTCTCTAGGTTTTTGTTTTGGATTACAGGCTGGAAGCTCGAAGGGAAATTCCCAGATGGAGTGAAAAAAGTGGTAATTACCGCTGCGCCACACACCACTAATTGGGACTTTGTATATGCCAGGGCTGCTTTTTACTTGCTGGAAGTACCGTTGAATTTCACCATAAAAAAGGAATTTATGGTGGGGCCACTCGGCTGGATGCTTAAAAGTATGGGGGCTATTCCTATAGATAGATCACCCAAAAAAGCTGGCGAGAAAAGACAAAGCACAGTAGATGCTATGGCCGCTTTATTTCAAAGTAGAGATGAGCTGGCGGTAATGGTTACACCAGAAGGAACAAGAAAGTATGTTCCTGAATGGAAAACAGGTTTTTACTATACTGCAGTGAAAGGCGGAGTGCCAATTGTACTAGGCTTTTTAGACTTCAAAGACAAAATTGCAGGCATTGGCCCAACCATTTACCCTTCAGGAAATGTGGAGGAAGATATTGAAAAGATGAAGGCGTTTTACCGTACTAAAACAGGTAAATACCCAGAGTTGGGCGTAAAATAAAACATTAAAAGAAAGAATGTTTACAGGAATTATAGAAACCACAGGCGAAATTACTAAGGTAGAAAGAGAAGGAACGAATGTGCACTTTTCTGTGGAGAGTAGTCTGAGTGGTGAACTGAAAATAGACCAGAGTGTCGCCCATAATGGTGTTTGTCTTACTGTGGTGGAAGTGAAGGATGGTGTCCATGTGGTGACCGCCATTGACGAAACCCTTCAGAAGACCAATCTAGAACACTGGAAAACAGGAACTGTTGTGAATTTAGAGCGCTGTATGGTAGCTAATGGTCGTTTTGATGGGCATGTGGTGCAAGGGCATGTGGATCAAATTGGCACAGTTACCCAAGTGCAGGAACAGGATGGAAGCTGGCTTTTCGACTTTGAGTACGACCCTAGTTTAGGCAATGTAACTGTAGAAAAGGGCTCTATCTGTGTCAACGGCACAAGTCTTACCTGTTTCAATTCAGAAGAAGCAAGCTTTAGAGTCGCCATTATTCCATATACCTACGAGCATACTTGTTTCCACCAATTGAAGGCTGGAGACAAAGTAAATCTTGAGTTCGATATTATTGGGAAGTACGTCAAGCGCTTATTAGGAAAGTAATGCGTTTACAGTTCGAAGTCATTCCACACCTTTTAAAGTTTCGTTTCGAAGCAGGCACGAGCAGAGGCTCTTTTACCGAAAAAGAAACTTGGTTCATCAAGGTTTGGGAAAATGGAAATCCTGACTGCATTGGTTGGGGAGAAGCCAGTCCGTTAAAAGGCCTGAGCATAGACTATAGCTCCAACTACGAAAATGAACTTCGAACTTTACTGGACACGCTTTCAGCATTAGACTTTCCAGAAGAAACTGATGAGCTGTTAGAGTTTATTTCAGCCAATACACCAATTGAAAAACCTTCCATTCGATTTGGGCTAGAAACAGCTTTGCTAGATCTGCTCAACGGAGGAAAGCGGATCATTTTTGATACACCATTTGTGCAAGGGAAAGCTCGAATCCCCATCAATGGTTTGATTTGGATGGGAGAGAAGGCTTTTATGCAAAAGCAGATCAATGATAAGCTGAAAGAAGGCTACAATACCATCAAGTTAAAAATTGGTGCCATAGACTTCGATACCGAGCTTGCTTTATTAGAAGACATCAGAGCGCAGTACTCTGCCAATGACATAACATTGAGGGTAGATGCTAACGGAGCCTTTACGGAAGCCGATGCCATGGAGAAACTGGAGCAATTGGCCGCTTTAGAAATTCACTCCATTGAGCAACCCGTAAAAGCTGGGCAATACGAGTTAATGAAAATGCTTTGTGCTGAAAGTCCTTTGGATATTGCCTTAGATGAAGAACTCATTGGCGTGAACTCCAAAGAAGAAAAAAGAGCGCTTTTAACTAGAATTCAACCACAGTATGTCATTCTGAAGCCTGCTTTATTGGGCGGTATTCTTTCTTGTCAAGAATGGATTAAAATAGCCGAAAGCTTAAACATAGGCTGGTGGGTGACCTCTATGCTCGAAGCAAATATCGGCTTAAATGCCATTGCCCAATTCACCGCCCAATACAAACCTACCTTACCACAAGGCTTGGGCACAGGCCAACTCTATCACAACAACATCGATTCCCCTTTGGAAATCAGAAAAGGCGAACTGCTTTATAATGCACCGAAGGGTTGGGGGAACTAAGAAAGTAAAATTTACAGTCATTGCGAACGCTGAAGCTAAGGCGTAAGCTTTCGGAATGCCGGTCATTTTTTCGTCATCCAAACGCAGGATGACCAGCTATAAAAGAAAATGGAGGGGGAGTTTAAAAAAAAGACCTGTCAGGTTTTAAAAACCTGACAGGTCTGGAAATGCTTTTTAGTTTTCTTTACTTCTTCTTGGCTTTGGCCTTTGCTGGTTTTTTCTTTGGCGCTGCCTTTTCTATTTCGGCTTTGGCTTGTTCTAGCGTCAT
>CAXBPM010000586.1:0-2523 GCA_963977345.1 uncultured Roseivirga sp. | reverse complement strand
CTCAAATAGTTAGAATTATCCTATTGAAATGACCATTGGCATAATAAATATTGCCAATGGTCATTTTTTTTTGATTCCTGTTAATTCTGTTTTACTTTTACAATGTGTAAGTGTATATAATTTTTAACAAGAATGTAAATGGAAGACTACAACAAAATCATTGAGTCGCTAGGAGTACGCTATATTAAGAGCAGAAACATGAAAATAGCGAAACCAGTTACTATTGAAAATCACTACGATGTAGAAAATACGATTTTCATAGTAAATAATGGGGACATATTCTTTGGCCCTGATCAAGAAAAGATTTCCGAAGGAGATATGCTTTTCATCCCTGGGGGAAAATCAACAGCAATTTCGTACAGCTCTTTAACAGCACCAGTTGTTTCTAGTGAAGACTTTATTGCAAACAAAAAGAAATACCTTCAAAATGCTTCTGATTCTGATATCAACGATTATGATGTTGATGGATTCAGTCAAGTAATGTTTGAAGCTAAAGTTTTTGATTCTGTGAATTTCTTTGCTTCATTAAACATCACTCCGTTTGCCATCCGTGGTAACGAAACGATTGCACAATTGATTCGAGTGATTATTGATGAAACTAACTCTACCAAGCCTGGTAAAAACAGAATTATCAAAGTAAACACAGAGTATCTTTGTGTAGAAATCATCAGATACATCTTAGACAAGCGTCTTTTTGTTGAGCAATTGGTGACCAACAGCACTTACTTTAAGGATCCAAGGCTCATAGATATCTTTGCTTATATCAAGAATAACCTTGGTGGTGATCTTTCTAACAAAGTATTGGCTGGAGTAGCTGGCGTTTCTGAAGACTACGTAGGTCAGTATTTCAAAATGCTTACTGGAATCAATCCTCAGGATTACATTGAATACCAAAGAATGGAAGCTGCAGTTGATTTACTGCGTACTACCAAAAAGAGCATCCGTGACATCGGGCGTGAGGTTGGCTATAAAGACACTGCCTACTTCTGTCGTAGATTTAAAATGATGTTCGGTATTCCTGCAGGAAAAATGAGACGAAGAGAGAGTTTAATTAACGTTTAACTCCTGATTAAAACATTGGACTACATCAGAAACCTCAGCCAAAATGCTGAGGTTTTTTTGTGCTGCATTGCCAATAACAATGATATCGGCACCTGCCTCTAGGGCCTCTTTTGCTTTCCTTGTTGTGTTCAAGCCGCCCCCTATAATCAAAGGGACTTCTATATTCCGCTTTACTGCCTTAATCATTTTGGAAGGAACTGGCTCCATTGCGCCACTACCAGCATCCATATAAATACATTGTAAGCCCAACATTTCACCAGCCATGGCGGTACTTACAGCCAAGCTTGGTTTATCATTTGGGATGGGCTGAGTATTGCTCATATAAGAAACACTAGTCGGCTTCCCTGAATGAATCAGCATATAACCCGTTGGGATAACCTCTAGCTTACTCCTTTTAATCACAGGAGCAGCCACAACATGTTGCCCTATCAGTAACTCAGGGTTTCTTCCAGAAATCAACGAGAGAAAAAGGATTGCATCGGCATCTGAATGAATATGGATGGCGTTCCCAGGAAATAGCACACAAGGAATGTTACTTTGAGATTTAATCGATTCAATTACGGGAGCCAAATTGCTTGTTGTTATTAAGCTACCCCCTACAAAAAAATAATCAACCCTATTTTCAATGGCGGCATTAATAACAGCCGTTAAACCACTCTCATTAATATCGTCCGGATCAATAAGCAGCGCAAGGGATTTTTTCCCGTCACTTGCTCTTTGTTTAAATAAATTAAGAATCACTTTCTTCTTCTTTTTCTCCGAGTTCACTAAGAAAATCACCGAGTTTTTTTGCCGCCAAGCCTAAAACAAAAACAATGGCTTGATGCTTTAGAGCACTCACCACAGCAGACTCTTCTTTATGCTCACGTTCAACTACCTTTCTCAGTTTTACTTTCTTGTTTGTTGAGGGCTCAGGTATAATTTCAATTATTTGACCTTCCTCCGTTACCTCTTCATCCTTCTCTCCACCGGTAATAAGTTTAGTCACGCCATAGGCTAGCAACAATGCTCCACCAACCCAAAGTGCTTTCTTTCCCGTGTCCTGAAAGTTGTTTTTGATTGACTCAAATTGATCTTCCAGTAACTCCTTATACTTAGCATTTGACTGCTCTAACTGTTCTTTTCTAGATTTCATAAGCCATCCTCTTCTTCACTTACGCCTTCAATTTCTTTATTCTGCTTTCTTACAATGGTTTCAATAATGGTATTTCTCTTGAAATATAAACCAATTGTAACCAACGCATAAAAGCTTCCAACAATAACAAACCCCAAGATATTGCTCTCGAGCAAATCATTAAAAAGATAAGCCAGACCCAAAGTAAAGAACAGTAATACCATTACCGCGCCCAACGCCACCAGCATAACCACCAGCATCTTAGCGATAAGTGCACTTATCTCCTCCTTCGCATCAAGCTTCCAAAGCTCTACCTTAGTTTCTATAAAGCCAGTAAAGGCTTCCAT
>CAXBPM010000585.1:0-2527 GCA_963977345.1 uncultured Roseivirga sp. | reverse complement strand
TACGTTGGCATCAGTAAAGAATACAATGTTTTTGAATTGCAGAAGGCCATTTCGCAGCACGATATATTAAAGGCCAATAAGATGGTGAATTACTTTGCCGCCAATTCAAAAGCCAACCCTATCATTCCGATGGTAGCGGCTTTGTATTCATATTATGCCAAATTGCTGATTCTTCACGGAAGTAAAGACCAGTCGGATAAAGGCTTGGCGGCTGCCATGGGCACGAACCCTTATTTTATAAAGGAGTATAAACTGGCTGCACGAAATTATCCGGTGGGTAAAGTGATGCAGAACGTGAGTATTCTTCGCGAAGCAGATTTAAGGAGTAAGGGCGTTGGAGCAGGCAGCATGACAGATGGAGACATCTTTAAGGAATTGGTGTATCGGTTGATGCATTAATAAATAGGTTGAAGAAATTATTCTTAGCGGTAATTGTTCGATAGCAATATTCATAAGAGATTAGAGTTTAGATAAGAGTGAACAAACAGAGATAAATGAAGCATAAAATTCTTTTGATCGCCACACTGTTTTGTCTTCACGGGTCATTAAACGCACAAAATACACTACATCCGTCCAATCCGAATATCTATTTTTCTTCGGGACTGGAGCTTTTGGAGATGGAAAAGTACAGCGCAGCCCGTGATCAGTTTGAGCGATACTTGGCCCAAGGCGATGACGAAATTAAAAAGGCAGATGCCGAATACTATATGGCATTTTGCGCCCTCAACCTCGATAATGGCGATGGGGCACAATTGATATCACAATTCGTAAGAAACAGACCCAACCATCCGAAGGCGGCTAAAGCCTATTATAATTTGGGTGTGGTGAGTTTTAAAAATGGTGATTTCACCACTGCTGAAAGGTATTTTAAACTGGTAAACCCTTCGGCCCTTAACGGGGAAGAAAGGGTAGAGACCAATTTTAAAATTGCCTATTCGCTTTATGGTTTGAGACGATATGAGGAGTCTGCTCCTTATTTCGATAAAGCCAAAGGGAGTAAAGGCCCTTATTATGCTGATGCTAATTACTATGCTGGCTATTTGGCTTATGCTTATCAAGATTACGATAAAGCCTTGGTCGACTTGAAAAATGCAGGCACTACTGAAAAGTATAAAAACAGGGTGCCGATTATGGTGGCCAGTGCTTTTTACCAGCAGAAGCGTTATGGCGAGTTGGTGCAATATGCTTCGCAGTTTAAAACCGCGATAGCCGAAAACCGCAAGCTTGATTATCTGTATCAGATTTACCAGATGACCGCTGAGTCCTATTACAATCAAGGACAGTATAAGGAGAGTTTAGAGTATTATGATTTGTACAGCCAATTGGCGCAGCAAAACGTTACGCAAGAGACTTTGTACAGAATGGGTTATGCCTATTATAGTACAGGACAGGCGGAAGAATCTATCGAGCAGTTCAAAAAAGTGGCGCTCAATAGCGATACGCTTGCCCAAAACGCTTCTTATTACTTAGGGAAACTATACGTAGAGCAAGAGAACTTCCTTTTTTCCATAGCTGCATTTGATAAGGCTGCCAGCTTAGGCTTCAATAAAGAAATTCAGGAGGAAGCTGCTTTCAATTCGGCCAAGGTGAATTTCCAAGCCAGCAAATACTCTCAGTCCATTATTGCTTTGGATAAGTTTATGAGAGATTACCCAACCAGTGATTATATTCCTGAAGCCAACAATTTATTGAGTGAAGCCTTTTTGAATACGAATGATTACTCGAGGGCAATTACTTTCATTGAAAGAATTGAAAACAAATCTGATAGACTGAAAGAAGCCTATCAAAAGGTGACCTTCTTTAAAGGAACAGAGTTTTATAATGCGCGAAAGTATGACAACGCGGTGCAGTTGTTCGATAAGTCGTTGCAATACCCAATAGACAAGGATTTGGCCACCGCCACTTACTTCTGGAAAGGAGAGGCTTTTGCCACTGCTCGCAATTATCCTCAAGCGATTGCTTCTTATAAGAAGGTGATCACTTCGGGAAGTAGAAATTCAGAATATTTAGTGAAGGCAAATTATGGTTTGGGCTACGCTTACTATAATGAAAAATCATATACGGATGCGAGAACTTACTTTAAGCGCTATGTAGACGCGCTTGAAAATGCCCGCGACAAACAAAACTACAATGATGCGCTTATTAGACTTGCCGATTGCTACTATGTAGATAAGGAGTATGCTAGTGCAATTACTTATTACGATCGCGCCATTGGAACGAGTAACCCAAATATCGATTATGCATACTTCCAAAAAGGAGTGGTGTATGATTTTGAAGGAAGGCCAGCAGACGCCATCGCTAGTTTAGATGTGGTGATCAATCGTTTTGCGGATTCTCGCTATTATGATGACGCTATTTATAAGAAGGCACAAATCCAGTTGGAAGACCGTCAGTTTAGAAATTCGATTCAAGGTTTTAATAGAATTATTGATCGACTGAACCAAAGTCCATTTATTCCTTATGCTTATGAAAGCCGTGCTTTGGCCTACTTCAATTTAGAAGACTACGATCAGGCAGAGCGTGATTA
>CAXBPM010000584.1:0-2531 GCA_963977345.1 uncultured Roseivirga sp. | reverse complement strand
CTCGGAACCTACAGGGATGACTGTTCTGAGTAGTGCGTAATAATGTTGCCTCTTTTGTAAAGCAGAGTTCAATACAAATCCCCCACCAACCGCCCCCGAGGGCGGACATCCGTGCGAGTCTCAAGCATTTGAAGTCCAATCGGAGCGTCATTCCGAGCTTAACTCGGTATCCCTCAAATTAACGCTTTGCGTCTCTCAGCGTTCTCTGCGGTTAGTTTATCCCGCCCTCGTTGGTGTTCTTCACCAACAAGCCGCCAACCATTTGTATTTCGGGAAAATTCCGAAGCCTCGGAACCTACAGGGATGACTGCTCTTAGCGGTGGGCAATAATCCATAAAGTCTTCTTACCTTTTCCACAGCCCTTTTTAAAATAAATCACAATTCTGCTGTCATATTTTTTCAATCCAGCCCACTAACCGAGTAGAGTGCTAAAAAAACACAAAATGCAGAGAAAGGTAAAACCCGCTTTTGATCAAACCCTTGAGGACAACAAGGTCAGAATTTATAGAATTTGTAAGATCTATGCTGTTGCTCCGATTGAACCAGAAGACCTTTTTCAGGAAGTAACACTTCATATTTGGCGGGCTTTTCCAACGTTTGAGGGGAGATCTAATGTAAGCACATGGATCTATAGAATTGCCTTAAATGTCTGCATGAATGCGAAAAGCAATCTGGAGAATGCGAACGAAAAAACAATCCGATTAGAGGCCATACAATTTGAACCCGTGGCTTCTATTCCAGATACTGAGCACCAAGAAAAATATAAAGCGCTGCATGACTGTATCCATGTACTGAATACTGTAGATCAGTCTATTGTCATTTTATCCTTGGATGAACTGTCGTATAAAGAAATAGCGAAGATCACTGGATTGACAGCAAATCACATTGCTGTCAAAATGAAAAGAATCAGAAAAATACTACTCAACTGTATCACTACTAAATTGAAATAAGATGGCTAATAAAGAACAAAAATTTGAATGGGAGGAATTAAAAGACATCTGGGTGAACTCCGCTCAAACAAAGAAGATCAATATTCAAATGTCTGGCTTATTGGATGAGCTCAAAGGGAAAGTAAGTCAGTTCGAAAAAAATTCGATCAAATCTGATATAGCTACCTTAAAAACCCATTGGGTGCAATTTAAAGGCATGACGAGTCAGTTTGAAAAGGACTCGATCAATAAGGATATGGCTAGAATTACTACCCTACTTAGAAAGTTTCTCAACCTATTTAAAAGGGATAAGGAGTAGTTACTTTCTGTTGCGCGGGTTTAGGGTTCTGCTGTTTATTCGGAGTAGCAGACGCTCCGAAGCTTCGGAGCTTTCTTCCTCGTACCTCGTCATCAGAATGACGGTAAATTTTGCTTCTCTATGTTTCTTTCGCCCTTGTTGGTGTTCTTCACCAACAAGCCGCCAACCAACCGTTCTTAGCGGTGTGCAATAATCCAGAAACTATTCTTACCTTCTACACAGCTCATCTCTGAGGTTTTTAGGGGTGTAAAGTAACAACAAGATTTATTTATGAAGTATTCAATCAAAGCAGACTCCTCTTCAAAAAATAAGGCCTCAATAAAGGTGAAGCAATCAGACATCGCTTTTGGCATTACTCCTGAATCGGCTGATAGCTTACCCAACCCAGCTGAATTATTTTTGGGCTCCTTTTCCGCCTGCATTCTTAAAAATGTGGAGCGTTTTTCCGTGATGATGAAGTTTGAATACAGCCATGCGGAAATAACCGTGAATGCAACACGACTGGAAAAGCCACCAAGAATGGACGAAATCAATTATGAATTGAAGGTGTACAGTCAAGATGAGAGTCTGAATATTGATTTACTCAAAAGGAATATCGAAAAATTTGGGACGATATTTAACACTGCGAAATTAGCCTGTTCTATTACTGGCGAAGTCAAGAAAATAGCCGAATAGATTATCTCTATAAGGAACGTCCGCGCCCTGCCATACATTTACTAAAACCATTTTGATACATTTATTAAAAAATCAAATGGACAACGACATCACTAATCTGTTAACCGCCAAATCAGAACACATAAGGAAGCTTCAGAGCATTGTAAAAAAGGCCATTGAAGATGAAACCTTAATTACCACTAACCTTTTAAATCCACCTAAAGAGATTCTCTCTACAGGGCAAAGCATTTCAGATAAAGTCGCCAAGTTTGGCGGCAGTTGGGCATTCATTATTACATTCTTTGCTATACTCATTGTTTGGATTCTCTTTAATACACTGACTCCCATCCGCGATAATTTCGATCCCTATCCATTCATATTAATGAACCTCATTCTTTCTTGTATTGCGGCACTGCAAGCTCCGGTGATTATGATGAGCCAAAACAGACAGGAGGAAAAAGACCGAAAACGTGGCGAAAATGACTACTTGATTAATTTAAAAGCTGAATTAGAAATTAAGGCGCTGAACGAAAAAATTGACCTTTTGATGGAAGAGCAAATACAAACACTATTTGAAAGCCAAGCGCTACAACTAGAACTATTGAAAAAGATTGATCAGCGACAGGGAT
>CAXBPM010000583.1:0-2533 GCA_963977345.1 uncultured Roseivirga sp. | reverse complement strand
AAGTTATCAGTCGCTTAGGGCTGCCCATAAAAATCCAGTAGACACATTAAGGAGCGAGTAACATTGGTTTAATAACTCAGGTCTTAGAAATGACTAAGATCTGAGTTATTAATTTTTGGTATTTACGCTTGTTTTTTTCTGTGGGAAAGAGAGGAGCTAAAAGGCGGTGAGTTCAAGGTCTCTATTCAAAGAGCTCATCAGTTACATAAAAATAAAACTTACGTGTGCGTGCTCTTCTATTGTCGTCCCATGGACTTGTTTTGTTCCAAGCCTTGTAGGCAGTTAAATCAATATTGGCTTTCAAAATATTTCCATCCACTATTTTGTAGATATTCAAATAGTGAATCTTTGAATTGAGTTCATCAGGTGTCATCGCAATTTGGCTACCAAGTGAAATATGCTCTAGAATCTTATGTTTAGACCCACCACCATACTCATTGTCATAACGCTTTCCCAGTAAAACAGAATCGCTTTTTATGGAACTCAAAATCTTTAATTGATTACTATTATTGTCTTCAAATACTTGATTTACAGTAGAATAAGAGATGTGTATAGTGTCGGAAGTTTCATTCTCGATGTATGCACTCTGATCGGTGTACTCTATATCGGGAGATGTGTCCGTGCAAGCACTGAAAACGAGAAGTACAAAAATCAAAGAAGTTAGCTTTTTCATGAAGTGTGTTTTTATTGGGTATAAATGTAATTATTACCTTTCTAATTATGTAGGGTTGATAAAATTAAATTTTGTATTTATTGTAAATATGTTGTTAGTCACAAATTGGTTTGATTTCATTCGTTTATTAAAACTGTGGGCTGCCCATAAAACTATATTGAGGAATTGAGAAGTTCTATATCACGTCTATTGATTTCATTGGGCTTTCCTTTTGGGCAGTACTTTTATTTTCATTACAGAGGTCTTATATTGTAGTTGACAAAGTTTATTTTTTGACTAATACGTCCTTTTCTTAATCCTTTAGAATGAGATTTTTTTTGCGCGTAAGCCTAATTCTAGTTTGTTGCTTTTCTGTTCAGTTGATTGAGGCTGAACAATCGGAGCAAAACCAATTTTATAAATACAGTCAGAAAATTGCGGGCTCAGATTTGGTCATTTCCATGGTGCCCATTACCGGAGGTCAATTTAAAGCTGGAAGTCCGTTGAGTGAAAAGGGAAGGAAAGAGGATGAAGGGCCTGTTCATCAAGTTTCGGTAGATGACTTTTGGATGGGAAGCTATGAGGTAACCTGGGACCTGTTCGAACTCTTTTTGTACCGTGAAAACGACCATGAACTCTCTGAAGGAACGAGGGAAGTGGATATTCATGTCGATGCAGTTTCAGCCGCAACCATGCCCTATGTAAATTTCAATAAGCCGGGATATCCATTGATTAATGTTACACAATATGCAGCAGCCACTTTTTGTAAATGGCTGAGTGCTAAAACTGGACATTTTTACAGATTACCTACCGAAGCGGAATGGGAATACGCGGCCAGAACTAATAATGAAGCGGCATATCCTTTTGAAGAAAGTGCAATTAATGACCATGCTTGGTACGAAGGGAATAGTGAGGGGGACTTTAAAAAAGGCGGTTTGAAAGCACCCAATGCTTGGGGTTTATATGATATGTATGGGAATGCTTCTGAATGGGTTTTAGATAGTTATGATCCCAATTATTATAAAGAAATTGAAGGGGCTAGAAACCCAGTTTTACTTAGAGATGAACTATATCCGAGGGTAGTGAAAGGAGGTTCTTTTAAAGATGAAGCCCATAAACTAAGACCTGCAGCGCGAGATTTTTCAGATAAGAGCTGGAAGAAAAGGGATCCACAAATACCTAAAAGCCTTTGGTGGTTAACAGATGCTACCCATGTTGGATTTCGTATTGTAAGACCAAAAGTAGCTCCTCCTAAAGCTGAGTGGGAAAAATATTGGGGTAAACCTATTAAAGAATATTAATCGAAATGTTATGAAAGACTTGATCGAAACAAACTTTACTACCAGAAGGAAATTTCTTGAAACTACAGCCCGTGTGGCAGGTACAGGTGCTTTGTTAAGCGCTTTGCCCATTTCAATGAGCGCCTTTGCAGGCGGAGCAGCAGAAATCAGAGTAGCCCTTGTTGGTTGTGGTGGACGTGGAACTGGCGCAGCTTCACAGGCCATTGAAGCCGATTCCGATGTGAGGTTGGTGGCCATGGCCGATGTGTTTGCCGATCGACTTGAAGAAAGTTATAAAGGCTTGTCTGCGAAATATGAAGGGAAGGGAAAGGTCAAAGTAACGGAAGCTTCGAAATTCACCAGTTTCGATGGCTATAAAAAAGCCATTGACATGGCGGATGTGGTTATTCTGACTACTCCTCCCGGTTTTCGTCCCCAGCATTTCGAATATGCTGTGCAACAAGGAAAGCACGTGTTTATGGAAAAACCAGTTGCTACCGATGTAGTGGGGATAAAGCGAGTGTTAGAAGCAGGGAAGTTGGCCCGCCAAAAAAAGCTCAATGTAGTAGTGGGACTGCAAAGGCACTATCAGAAAAACTAT
>CAXBPM010000582.1:0-2541 GCA_963977345.1 uncultured Roseivirga sp. | reverse complement strand
AAATGATGCATTTTCTCTACCACGCCATTGGGCATTACTTTAAGTATGGCCAATTCTACGATTCTGTCTTGGGCAATGTTGATACCTGTCGTTTCCAGATCGAAAAACGCCAATGGGTTTTTTAGATTTAATTCCATGATTTCCTGTTTATCAGGTGTTTTTTTAAAGAATGTGTTGCTTAAGTGCTTGTAAGTTAAGGCCTCCAAAATTACCAGAGCTCATAAGAATGAGGTTTTTATTGGCCCAGCTATGCTGCATCAAATGATCATTCAATTTAGCACTGTCGTTGAATAGAATAATGTCTTTTCTGTTGAAGGCCTTTCTAAGGTCGGCCTCTGTCAATGGTTCAAGTCCTTTTTGTTTTACAGCCTGCGGGTTGATGAAAATAATAGCTTCATCACTGTCATTAAAAGTGTCTTTGTATTGGTTGATGAACTCTTTATTTAAACTGCTGAAAGTGTGCAATTCTAAACAAGCTACCAGGAAGCGATTTGGGAATTGGTTTTTAAGGGCCGAAGTAGTGGCCAAAAGTTTAGAAGGAGCATGGGCAAAATCAGTGTAAATAATAGAACTGTCGCTCTTTCCTAAAATCTCCATTCTTTTACCCGCTCCTGTAAAGGTTGTAATCGCTTTGTAGAACTGATCATCTGTAACTCCAATTTCCTTAAGAAGGGCTTTGACACCACTCAGGTTTTGCATGTTATGATAGCCGAAAATTTCAATCTTAATTTCGCCATCAGGCAATTTCAGATAAGTAACTCCATCCCTAACCACATGGTCAAGCGCCTTGTAGGGAATGGTTGTCACACCTGGTCTTTCTTTTCCGCCAATAACCTTGGTGGTCAAATCGTCTTCTTGACAGTAAATTAATGTGCTGCCGTCTGCTGAAGAGTCGGCTAGTAGTTCAAATTGACTGATGTAATTATCTAGTGTTGGGAAAACATTGTAATGGTCCCAAGCAATCCCTGAAACGGTAACAATATCATGCTTGTAATGGAAGAATTTTGGTCTTGGGTCTAAAGGTGAAGTCAAGTACTCATCGCCTTCAATAACAATGATAGGCGCATCTGATAGTTTCACTTGTTCGTCAAAGCCATTGATTCGTGCACCCACCATATAATCGAAATCGCGCCCGATCTCTTGCAAAACGTGCATCACAATGGCCGTCATGCTGGTTTTCCCATGGCTTCCTGCAATTACCAGCCGCTGCTTATTTTTTGAGGCTTCGTAAATGTACTCTGGGAAAGAGAGCACTTTTACACCTATTTCTTGTGCTTTTAATAACTCGGGATTGTTCGCTTTGGCGTGCATTCCCAAGATCACAAAATCCAAACTGCTGTCAATCCTGTTGGCATCCCAACCCTCATTTTCAGGCAATAGACCCAATTCCATTAGTTTGGATTTAGAAGGCTCATGAAAATGATCGTCAGATCCACTCACTTTGTGCCCTGCTTTGGCCAAGCAGATGGCTAGACTGTGCATAATACTTCCTCCAATGGCGATGAAATGGATACGTTGAGAATTTTGAGTCATATGATTAAGTGGGTTGAACGTTCAAAATTAAGACAAAAAGGACGTTCAACAAATAAAGCAAAATAATCTAGAACCGCACGTGCATAACAAAGTGCAAAAGTTGTGGGTAAGTACTCGGCTCAATCGTTGTTGAACACAGGAATTTGCTCTAGGTTTGAGGGATGGAAAAAGGAAAGTCTGCGGCATTGCGTTTGGGTTATAAATCTAGGAACAATCTAGGTGACGAACTGAGCCAATTGGGGAAATTACCACCCCAAGCTACAGACCTTGAAGAGGCCATTTTGGGTGCTTTGATGTTGGAAAAGGATGCCTTGACCAACGTGATTGATATTCTTAGGCCAGAATCTTTTTACAAAGAAGCGCACAAGGTAATCTACCAAGCCATTTATGATCTTTTTCAAGCTTCGGAACCCATTGATATTCTTACGGTAACCAGCCATTTAAGAAAAGAGGGTAAAATCGAAATGATTGGTGGGCCGTATTACATTACCCAGCTTACCAACCGCGTAAGTTCTGCGGCCAACATTGAATATCACTCTCGAATAGTAGTGGAGCAATCCATTAAACGAGAGTTGATTCGTATTTCTTCTGAAATTCAACGCGAAGCCTTTGAGGATACTACCGATGTTTTCCAATTGCTCGATAAAATGGAGCAGTCGCTGTTCGAAGTTTCTGAAACCAATATTCGAAAGGAATATCAGAAGATGAAGGACATTATGACGACTGCCCTTGAAGAAATTCATGCGAGAAGAAATCATAAGGATGGCCTCACAGGAATCCCTTCTGGTTTCACCAGCTTGGATCGAGTTACTTCCGGTTGGCAGAAATCGGATTTAGTAATTATAGCGGCAAGACCAGCGATGGGTAAAACCGCATTTGTGGTTTCTGCACTGCGAAATGCAGCAGTAGACCATGGGCATCCAGTAGCAATTTTCTCTTTGGAAATGTCATCTGTACAGTTGGTAAATCGTTTGATTTCTGGCGAAGCCGAACTAGAAGGAGAGAAGA
>CAXBPM010000581.1:0-2545 GCA_963977345.1 uncultured Roseivirga sp. | reverse complement strand
TTTTGCTTTAAATGTGAACTGCACATTTATGATGCACATTGGTGCTAAAAACGTATTGATTACGAATCCGCGTGATATGCCGGGCTTCATTAAGGAGCTAAAGAAACATCCGTTTACCTTGTTTACTGGAGTAAATACGCTTTTCAATGGATTGTTGAACCAGCCTAACTTTAAGGAAATCGATTTTTCGCATTTCAAGACTTCCATTGGAGGTGGCATGGCAGTACAAGATGCTGTTGCTAAAAAATGGCAAGAAATGACTGGAACACCTTTGGTGCAAGGCTATGGCTTGAGTGAGACCTCACCAGTGGTTTGTTGCAATCCTTTGGATGGTACACATAAAAGAGGAACGATTGGTTTACCTGTACCTTCAACCGAATTGGCTATTTACGATGATGATGGAAACCGCTTAGCGCAAGGCGAAACGGGAGAGATTTGCGTGAAGGGGCCGCAAGTAATGTCTGGCTATTGGAATAAGAAGAATGACGGAGTGTTCTTTGAAGGAGGCTATTTCAGAACTGGTGATATTGGTGTGATGGATGAGGAAGGCTTCTTCAAAATCGTAGACCGTAAAAAGGACATGATCAATGTTTCTGGTTTCAATGTATATCCAAACGATGTTGAAAATGCCATTGCTGACCATCCAAAAGTGTTGGAAGTGGCAGTTATCGGAGTTCCAGATCCACATTCAACAGAGTGTGTGAAGGCTTTTATCGTGAAATCTGATCCATCACTGACTGAAGAAGAGTTGCGTGAATATTGCCATGAAAATCTTACAGGCTACAAACGTCCAAAACATTATGAGTTCAGAACCGAACTGCCTAAAACCAACGTGGGTAAAATTTTAAGAAGGAAGTTGAAAGAAGAAGAGGAGGCGAGGGGTAAGGAACTGTTCAAAAGTTGATGATATTAAATGATGATGGCTTACTTTGTTGAAACGTTTGTGGGAGGGGTTAGAAAGTGATACTTTTAGATGACCCACTCAAAAGAGAAAAGGTTGAGAACTATTCAGCTACATCAGATGACTCCTTTATTCAACGGCAGGTTAATTCTCTTAAAAAGAGGCACTATCGAATAATAGGAGGAACCTCAGTCGGAGGTGATGCTCCAAAAGAATTGCTTAGAGTTTATAGGTATAATGAAGGTAAAAAGCTAATTGATAACCCTCATAAGTGGGAGATTCATATTGCGAAAACGGGTCATAAATGGTATCCTTATGAGTCAATCACTGAATTTGTTCTAAATAAAATTGGGGAATGTTTGGGGCTTAAAATGGCCGAGAGTAGTCTCTACTATGTTAATGGTCAACTAAGATTTTTAAGTAAGCTATTTAGGGAAAGAGAAAGTCAATCACTTGTTCATGGTGCGGAATTATATGCAGGGCATTTACAAGATAAAGAGTTTGTCGAACAGATTGAGGAAAATCAGGCTGCAAGAGACTTTTTCACATTAAAATTCACATGGGAAGTTATAAGAGCGAAATTCGGTGAGGAATATAGATCTAAGGAGATTCTGATGGATTTTTTTAGAATGCTGGTTTTTGATGCTATCGTGGGTAATAATGATAGGCACTTTTATAACTGGGCTATTCTCACTGATATAACAGGAAAGGAACAGCCGGTTTTCTCACCTATATATGATACTGCAAGAGCATTGTTCTGGAATAGGAATGAAGATTTCTTTATAGCATTGGAAAAAGATTCAAATTCTGAAAAAAGAATAACAAATTATATAATTAACTCAAAGCCAAAGATTGGATTAGAAAAGGTGAAGAACCCAAACCACTTTGATATTGTTAATAGTTTGTCGAGAGATCGGTTTTTAGGCTCAAAAGATGTGGTAAATGAGTTAATTAATGATAAACAACATAGTCTTTGCATGGAGTTGTTTAATGATGAATTAGGTGAATTTTATACGCCAGCAAGAAAAAGAATAATATCTAAATGTCTAGATTTGCGTTTTAACTTGTTGAAGGAGGAATTGAAGCGATGAAAAAAGCAATTAAAAAAATAACTGATTACTTGAAGTCAAATAGCCACAAGGATTTGAAAGTTACCACTGATCAGAATCAAGAGGTGGAGTTCAAGCTTTATTTACCGGAGATCGAAGTGGGAAAGTTATCCTTTAAAGAAGGAAAATGGTTTTTCAGTTATTCTGATGAGTTTAAAAAATCAGGGTCTTATCTTCCTATTGCTGACTTCCCAAGCCTTGAGAAATCATATTCAAATGAGAGCCTATGGCCTTTCTTTTTGTCTCGAATACCATCACTGTCTAGGAGTAGGATAAAAAACACTGTAGAAAAGGAGGCGATTGATCGTACGGACTTACTGGAGATGCTTGACCGATTTGGTAAACAGACAATTACAAACCCGTACTTACTAGAGTCTGAGTAGCTTAAAATCTCTAGTTTGTACTGAACGTATTTTAGTCACTTTCTTTAATGATGAACAAACAAAAAAAACCACTCAGTTGAGTGGTTTTTTTTTGTTTGTGATCCCTTCAGGAATCGAACCTGAAACCTACTGCTTAGAAGGCAGTTGCTCTA
>CAXBPM010000580.1:0-2553 GCA_963977345.1 uncultured Roseivirga sp. | reverse complement strand
TTGGCTTAGATGCAGACGGAGAAACAATTTGGTTTACCGGAAAGCGAACCAGCACGGTGGGTAAAATTAATCCTGATCGTTCGGTGGAGCATTTCGAATTGCCGGCACTCGGTGCCGTGCCAATCTATCTTCATGCTGGTCCTGACGGAAATGTATGGGGAACTGAACTTCTCTCCAGTAAAATACTGCAAGTAAGCCCCAAGGGCGTAGTGACTGAGTTTTCTATTCCAACCAGTAATAGTAGGCCAATTGCCATTAAACCCGATCCAGTAGGTGACTATATGTGGTTTACCGAAGAGGCTGGGAACAAGGTGGGACGCATTGATATGAAAGGAAATATTGATGAGTTTTCAGTGCCTGCCACACAGAAAAACCAAATACTAGCTGGCCTTACTTTCGACAGCCAAGGTAACTTATGGGTGCAAAGTTATGTAGATCAGAACAACCCAAGCCCAGAAGGGAATGACTACATCATTAAATTCGATAAGTCCATATTAAGAGCCCCAGCGGGTGATTTAACCAATGTTGAGATTACTTATTATAAAGTGCCCACCAGCAAAACAGTGATGCACAGGATTAAAGAAGGTAATGATGGAAATATTTACTTTACTGAACTGAAGCAAGATAAATTGGGCAAAGTAACAATTGCCACTTCAATAGAAGGGGTAAAGTAAATGCTTGTAAAATAGATCAATTACGGATTACGGTTGATCGACTCCTGCACTCTGTAAGGTGAAATCTGGACTTTCCACTACGTTACTGCGGTGCAATGCCCTGTCTTGAATTTGAAAAACCACCTTAATGGTATCTGTTCTGAAAATAGGAAGGAAAAGTCCCGATTTCATATCGTATTTAATGACCCCTTCAATAGGGCCAGCGTTTTTAGATATGGCCGAACAAGGGTCATCCTCATTGGACAAACAAGGAATTCGGCTGTCAAAAGGAATTTCACCACATAGGGTAATGCCATTGGCTGACTCTGGGATTCTTCGGAAATCTAACTCCTGGTATGTGCCGTTCTTTTTCACGAAAAAATCAATGAAGAAATTAAAACGGTCTTCATTCAGCTGTATTCTTAAAGTATCAGTAGCGTTTCCATTACCGTTCAAATCAAGGCCATTATCTCCTTCGCCAGCTTCTCTAATGTAATCTACGCAGGTAAAAGGCGGGTCTTCAGGTCTTTCACCAAACTTAACGATCTCTCCATTGGGATAAGTAACAAAGTCAAAATCGGGTCCAGTGTCTCCACCATCAATGCCGATGTCACCATCACCATCTGAAATATTGAAAGACAAACTCAGTTGGCCAGTTCTAATTTCAACACCAGCAGAGCCAATCACTTCCACTATTTCTTTGAATTCCACTTTATTAAAACCGATAGTAGGTTCAACCGGTAAGTCTGGTGGTCGATTACAGGCCATTACAAGCCCGAAAAGCGTAATCGAAAGAATGATTTTATAATGTTTTTGAAAACTTAAGTTCATCTGCTTTTATAACTCAATACAATTATAGGCATATTTGCCCTAATGCTCTATTAAGGGCTGATTGATTAACGAATGGATTCTGCGAAAAGTTTATATGATCGAGTTTTTTCTGTCGATGAAAACTCATTTGAAGAATTGGCCTTGGATATTTTCAGGGTTCAGCACAAAACGAATCCTATTTATCGTGCTTTTGTGAATCACTTAGGCGTATTACCCGAGCAGATAACAACACTTGAGCAGATTCCTTTTCTCCCCATTGAATTTTTCAAAACACATACCATTAAATCAGGCGATTGGCAATCCGATGTTTGTTATGAAAGTAGTGGTACTACAGGCCAGATCACCAGTAAACATTGGGTGGCCGATGAAGAATTCTATTTGAAAATAGCCAAACAGATTTTCGCTAAAACCTATGGTGAAGTAAAGAATTATACGGTTTTGGCTTTGCTTCCTTCTTATTTAGAAAGGAGTAATTCTAGCCTTGTGGCCATGGCCAACAGGTTTATTCAAATTTCAAAAGATTCATCTTCTGGTTTCTTTCTTAATAATTCACAAGAGCTTTACGACACAATCTTAAAGTGTAAATCCGAAGGCAGAAAGACGATTCTCTTGGGTGTTACTTTTGGCTTGCTTGATTTCGTTGAGCGGTTCCAAATGGACTTCCCTGAGCTGATTGTGATGGAAACTGGTGGCATGAAAGGCAGGAGGGAAGAGCTGGTAAGAGACGAGGTACATGAAATATTGAAGCCTGGTTTTGGCGTTGAGAGTATTCATTCAGAGTATGGAATGACAGAATTACTATCGCAAGGCTATTCTCAAGGAAAAGGAATTTTTCGCTGTGGCTATACGATGAGGATTCTTACCAGAGATATCAATGACCCACTTACCGTGACGAATGAAGTGCGAAGTGGTGGCATTAATATTATCGATTTGGCCAACGTTCACAGTTGCTCTTTTATCGAAACCAAAGACTTGGGCAGGGTGTATTCCGATGGCTCTTTCGAAGTATTGGGTAGGCTCGATAATTCGGATGTGCGTGGTTGTAATCTAATGGTGGGTTGAAATATTA
>CAXBPM010000579.1:0-2559 GCA_963977345.1 uncultured Roseivirga sp. | reverse complement strand
GCACAATTCTACCAAGCACCGATGGTCTCATTCTTCCTTTCGAAGCGGTAAATCTGAATGCGGTTGATGTAACCGTTATCAAAATATTTGAACGTAATGTGCTGCAATTCCTACAGATAAATGAACTCAGTGGGGATGAGCAACTGCGTAGGGTTGGGCGACCTGTTTTGCAAAAGCGCGTTCCGCTAAATGAGTCTGGTGTATTTGATTTAGGGAAATGGAATCGTTTCACCCTAGACTTAAAGGAATTAGTTCAAACCGAACCAGGAGCGATTTACCAAGTGAGAATCAACTTCAGAAGGGCATATTCCACCTTTGGCTGTGCTACATCAACTACTGAAACGCCAGCTTTAGCGGGGCGAATTCCTGAAGATAATTGGGATGCTTATTCTGGTGATGATGGAGGAAGTTACGATAGTTATTATGACTACAACTACGGTAGAAATTACAATTGGAAAGACCGTGATGACCCATGCACAGATTCCTATTATGTGGGCAATAACAGGACGATAAGCAAAAACATTTTAGCATCGGATTTAGGGATGATCGCTAAAATGGGTAACAACAGAAAGCTTACGGCTTTTGTCACCGATCTAAAATCTACTAAGCCTGTTTCTGGTGTTTCAGTAGATGTTTATGACTTTCAGGAAGAAAAAATCGCAACAGTTACTACTGATGGTCAAGGTAAAATAGAAACCGACTTATTGAGAAAGCCATTTCTCTTGGTCGCCAACCGAGGCGCAGAACGTGGCTATTTAAAACTCTCCGATGGTCTATCACTCTCCATGAGTAATTTCAATACGGGGGGGGCTCGAGTAGAGCGAGGATTAAAAGGCTTTATGTATGGCGAAAGAGGCGTTTGGCGTCCGGGTGATGATATTTACTTGAACTTCATTTTAGAAGATAAAGAAGACAATCTGCCAAATGACCATCCTGTCGTTTTTGAATTGATTGATCCATCTGGAAATACCAAGCAGCGTATTGTGAAAACCCAGTCTGTGGATGGCTTTTACGATTTCAAAACCCAAACTGCCGATACCGACCCAACAGGCAACTGGACAGCTAAAGTGAGTTTAGGTGGAGCAGAGTTCACCAAACGCGTAAAGGTGGAGACAGTCAAGCCAAACCGCCTTAAGATCAACTTAGATTTTGGAGTAGATAGACTAACTGCGGCCACTACGTTCGTGTCGGGTGATTTGAATGTGAAATGGCTCACGGGTGCTGCTGCCAGAAACTTGAAGGCCGAATTCGACCTTTATTTGAATCCAGTGACAACTACATTTAAGGATTTCCCCAATTATTCATTTGATGATGATGCGAAGAATTTCAACCAACAACCCACTCAGGTTTTTTCAGGTGAAGTAGACGCTTCTGGTCACTCAAAGGTGAACTTGAAAATTGGGGCTGAACTAAATTCCCCGGGGGCTGTAATGGCCACCTTTAAAGGTAAGGTATACGAACCGGGGGGTGATTTCAGTATAGATCAATTCAGTATTCCTTTCTATCCCTACACTTCTTTTGTAGGAGTGAAAAAACCTGATGGCGACAGAAGAGGCCAGTTGGTGACGGGCAAGTCACATCAGTTGAGCGTGGTTACTGTGGATTCCAAAGGAAATAGCATTGACAGGAAGGGGTTAATATTTGAAGTGTACAAACTAGGTTGGCGCTGGTGGTGGGACGGTGGTCAAAATGACTTGGCCAATTACATTGGTGCCAACTACAATAAACCAGTAACGACCAAAACGGTGAGTACCACGGGGGGTAAAACCACGGTGGATGTAAACATTGGTGACCGTGAATGGGGGCGCTATTACATTCGTGTGACGGATCCTGTTTCTAAACACTCCACTGGGACAATCGCCTACTTCGATTGGCCGGGTTGGGCAGACGATAATAACCGTCCGGGAGGTGCATCACTTTTGGCATTTTCTACCAACAAGGAAGATTATAATATTGGCGAAAAAGTGAAAATCAATATCCCATCAAACTCAGAAGGAAGAGCTTTGGTGAGTGTGGAGAACGGCAGCAAGGTGGTCGCGTCTTATTGGGTTGAAACCGGTAAAGGAGAAACAGCATTTGAATTTGTTACTACTGAAGAAATGGTACCAAATGCTTATGTGAACACCACTCTTTTGCAGCCTCATGCACAAACCAGAAACGATTTACCGATAAGGCTTTATGGGGTAGTTCCGATCAATGTAAGCAACCCAAAAACCAAACTGAATCCTGAAATTTCATTGCCAAACGTTCTTGAGCCAGAATCGGATGTAACAGTGAAGGTGAGTGAGAAAGACGGTCGTGCAATGACTTATACCATCGCAGTGGTAGATGAAGGATTACTTGATATCACCCGTTTTGGTACACCAGACCCTTGGTCGAATTTCTATGCACGTCAGGCTTTGGGGGTGAAAACATGGGACTTGTTCGATGATGTAACGAATGCCTACAATGGAGAGTTGACCCGTTTATTGGCGCTTGGTGGTGATGGCACGAACGCTAAACCGGAAAGTGCCAAGGCTAATCGATTTAAGCCAGTGGTCAAACACTTGGGGCCTTTCA
>CAXBPM010000578.1:0-2567 GCA_963977345.1 uncultured Roseivirga sp. | reverse complement strand
CAATGGAAGGCCCCAACCCACAACTGCTTGTCGACTTAGTAACCATGAAAATGCCTTTTGGCAAATACAAAGGCACCACGCTCTGCGATTTACCCACTTACTATTTAGAATGGTTTGCTAAAGAAGGTTTCCCAAATGGAAAGCTAGGAATGCTCTTATCCACCATTTTCGAAATTAAAATCAACGGTTTAGAGGATTTGCTTAAGCCACTGAAGAATAAGAGAAGGTTTTGAAAGTGACCCGATGCTTAAACCTCTAAACCAATAAAAGAATGACTCTGGATGATTTAATGAATTTAGAATTAATTCTTTTCATTACTCTTAATCTTATTCGAAGTCTGGTAAATCTGGTATTAATGTATCGAATTGAAAAGTTCAAAATCCCCAGCTTGAGGCCACAATACACATTACATGGTTCACTTGGTTCATTTCAAGAATGGAGTAAATTCTACAAGAAAATGGGTAAAAGTGCATTAAAACTTTGGTGGACTGGTGATCAATATAAGTTTGAAAAGAGGATAGCTAATGGATTGTCTGTGTTGTTCTACCTATCAATTATAGTTCTCATTTCAACATTCGTGATTGGTTATAAAATTTGAAACACATTAAGTTTAATGAGTCAACTTTCTACACCACTAGCCCAACCTTTCCAAACCAAGGTGTGTCAAACCAAGCACACAAATATTAAAGAATGAAAAATCTAATCTTTGCTTGCTCCATCCTCCTTTTCTCCTTTTCTTCTTGTTCCGAAGAGTTGGATTGTTGCACTTTTGAGGGGGGCTCTCAAAAATGGGCCTTGGTTGAAATGACAGGCAGCTTTTCATCTTCCGTCACCACAGGAGATGACATGGATTGGCAAGAATATTATCTTTTAAACACTAATACTGGTACCTTCACCAAATCCAGAACAAGAGATGGAGTGCAAACCTCGGCTTCTGGTGCTTTCATTATGAATACTACGGAAGAAGAGCATTCCATAGAGCTTACCTACCCAAGTGACAACGAGCTGATAGCCAACTGCACTGGTGACTTGATCGAAGTCTTAATCATAGAATCAGATAACACACTCAAAGGCACTTGGGCACACTGCGATGGCCCAGGTTTAAAATACCAGAGAACCGAATAGTTAAGCCATTATCAAGACGCAGAAACAATTCCGCTATTAAGCGAACTTTTAATCAGGCTTGGTCATTAGGGTATGATATGAATACTCTTGCAGAGTAGTTCATTACTGATAGTACTGATAATGTTAAAACCCGATTTAAAAGCTACAAGTACCCGCCCAAAGCAAGCTTTATTGATTGCTGGCATTTTGTTCATTGCTATCAACCTGCGGACAGCATTGGCCAGCCTAGGCCCATTAGTAAGTACCATTAGGGAAAGTACTGGACTCTCCAATTCAATGCTAGGCTTGCTCACTACCCTACCTCTTTTGGCTTTCGGAGTGATTTCAATGCTCACGCCCCTATTTACCAAGCGTTTCGGAATGGCCGCTACTTTGGCAGGGGCACTCCTATTAATCACGATTGGCATTCTAGTTCGTTCAATAGAGTTTATACCAGCACTGTACCTAGGGACAATTTTATTAGGCATTGGCATCGCCTTTGGCAATGTGCTTTTACCCAGCTTGGTAAAAAGAAATTTCGAATCTAATTCGGGTCTCATCACGAGTTTATACTCAGGAATTATGGCAGTTGGAGCAGCCTCGGCTGCAGGAATAAGCGTGCCTTTAGCTCAAAACGAAGCTTTTGGATGGAGGGGCGCGTTGGGCGTTTGGGCCATTCTTTCTTTGGTGGCTTTCTTTATTTGGTTACCGCAAGTATGGCGCATTAAAAAAGCGAAAAAGCATCGCAACTTTATGAAAGCCATGAAAAACTTGGCAGGTTCTAAATTGGCTTGGAAAGTGGCCATTTTTATGGGCTTACAATCTGTTGCCTTTTATGTGATTTTAGCTTGGCTCCCAGACATCCTTCAAAGTCGTGGATATGACGCCTCCTATTCAGGCTGGATGCTTTCCTTATCACAAGGCACTGGCGTTTTGGGTTCTTTACTCATTCCTATATGGGCAGGTAGAAAAAAGGACCAGCGAAGTATTATCCTTTTCCTAGTGGTACTGGAAGCCATTAGTTTAGTGGGTCTTATGTTCCCTGAAACAGGTTTCGTTTATATTTGGGTTACCTTGATTGGTTTTGCCTTAGGGGGAAGTTTCGGCTTGGTATTGATGTTGATTATATTCAGGTCTGAAGATTCGGAAACAGCCGCTGAGCTTTCAGGCATGGCGCAATCTATAGGCTACTTATTAGCCGCCACAGGGCCAATTATTTTTGGTAGCATCTTCGATTTGACCGGCAACTGGACCTACTCCATAGGTTTCCTATTAATCATTGCGGCCATTAAACTATACATGGGTTTAGGCGCAGGAAAGCCGGGTAAGGTTTAGCTCAGAATACAACTACAACACCAACAAGGGCTAAACAACAACAAGCCCAACCGATGATTAACGCTTTACCTTACCTCCAGGTAGCTTTGCAATCCTGTCCGGAAAATTGGATATAATACCATCAACAC
>CAXBPM010000577.1:0-2572 GCA_963977345.1 uncultured Roseivirga sp. | reverse complement strand
ACGAAGAAATGAGTTTATCTTCGTTCACTACTGCTTCATTTACATTAAAACAGGGAACAACACCAGTGGCAGGTACAGTTGAATACACTGATAGCACCGCTCGATTTATCCCTATCACCACGCTAAGTGCTGGTTTGATATATACGGCTACTGTTAATACTGAAGTAAAAGATTTGGCTGGAAATTCAATCACAAATAATAAGGTCTGGAGCTTTACTACAGGTACAAAAACTGGTTTAAGAGCGGTGAGCTTAGGCGCTTCTGGCAACTATGTTATTTTGGCCAAAACAGCCATCAATAACTCCCCTACTTCGGCCATAACAGGCGATATGGGACTTAGCCCGGCAGCCACCTCATTTATCACTGGTTTTGGGTTAACCGATGCCACTGGTTATGCTACTACTCCGCAAGTAACGGGAAAAGTATATGCAGCCGACATGGCTCCCCCAACCAACACCAACCTCACTACTGCTGTTGAAAATATGATCACAGCCTATAACGATGCTGCTGGCCGTCCAACGCCTGATTTCTTAGAATTAGGGACGGGAAGTATTGGTGGAATGACATTGGATGCGGGGCTCTACAAATGGACGAACACAGTGTCTATGGCTTCTGATGTAACACTATCGGGTAGTGCAGATGACGTTTGGATTTTCCAAGTTGCTGGTGATATGACCATGAGTTCTGCAGTGAACATCACCTTAACGGGTGGAGCGCAAGCCAAGAATATTTTCTGGCAAGTAGCTGGTTCTGTAGCTTTAGGCACAACCTCACATTTTGAAGGTGTAATCTTATCGATGACGGGTATCACAATGCAAACAGGCGCCACCATAAACGGACGTTTATTGGCGCAGACAGCAGTCATCCTTGATTCGAACGCTGTTACAAAACGATAATTAAACTGTATTAAAGAGCCATCCTGCTAATTGCAGGATGGCTCTTTACTTTTAAAAAACAGTGGAGTATCAGATTTCACTGTGTGATCAATAGAAATCATTTCCATTCTTAAATCACCCCTCCTCTATCATCAGGAGTCAATTTTATCTTTAACTAAAATATTGAAACATGAAAAAATATTTAATCATATGCGCTTTAGGTCTAGCCCTTGTATTTGTTCAAGGCTGTGGAACCGACAACAAGAAAACTGAGTCGGTAGACACTACAATGACCATCGCAGAACGACATGCACAAGTCGAGAAAGAACGCGCTGACTTGGCCGAACTGCGAAAAGCAGAGCTTGCAGCATTAATTGCAGAGGCAAAATATTATGAGAGCCCCACAGGGAAAATGATCTATTACATGGCTGAAGTCAACCCACAATATGTTGGGGGAGAAAAAGCGATGAAAAAATTCATGAAAGAGAACCTAGAATTCCCTGCTGTTGCAGAAAAGGAAGAAATGGAAGGAACTGTTTTTGTTAATTTTGTAGTGGCGCAAAGTGGCGAGGTTACTGAGGTTAAAGTATCCAACCATACCTATTCAGATGTAGATGTTTTGTTTATGGAAGAAGCGCTCCGTGTTGTGAAAATGATGCCGAATTGGACACCAGGACTTCAGAATGGAAAAGCTGTGGATGTACTCTTTAGCTTACCTATCACATTTATGATCGGATAGTTTCATCACTATTAAGATTTTGATTACTAACGCGAGGGCTTCCTCGCGTTTTTTATTTGTCTTGTAATTGATGATTATGAATGTAAGTGTTTGTTTGACTTTCAACTTAGGTTGACTCCAAATAGGTACCCAACTATCGCTGTTAAGCCCATGGCCACTGTACCCCAAAAGGTGATTCTTACAATGGCCTTAATGATGCTCGAACCACCAGTTTTAGCAGCTAAGGCACCCAAAATAATTAAGAAGAAAAGCGCAAAGCCGTAAAGAGAATACTCCATACTTTTTAAAGGCAAAAAAAGGGTGACGATAAGAGGAAGTATGCCTCCCACTGTAAAGGCCGTCCCTGAAGCTAATGCTGCTTGAATGGGTTTGGCTTTGCTGATGTCGTTGATGCCCAATTCATCTCTCATATGAGCACCCATGGCATCATGTGCTGTAAGTTCTTTGGCTACAACTAGGGCAGTCTCACTTTTCAAACCTCGCTTTATATAAATTTCTGACAAGCGTTGAAGCTCAATCTCGGGCATTTCTTCTAACTCTACTTTTTCACGCGCAACATCTGCTTTTTCGATATCAGTTTGAGAGCTCACGGAAACATATTCACCCGCAGCCATTGATAATGCTCCAGCCACCAAGCCCGCTAGCGTTGCCAATACCACTGGTTCCCTGAAGTCGCTGGCTGCTGCTACCCCAATAGCGAGACTTGCGGTGGATAAAATTCCATCATTTGCGCCAAGCACTGCCGCCCTGAGCCAATTACTTCTGTTGATGTAGTGATTATCTAAATAATCATCTATGGATTCGGACATATGCTTACTTTATTTCGCTATACAATTTAACCCAAAACATGAACGCCTATCATTCCCATCAAAAAGCCAAAACAAGCCCATCTATCATACCCATTGGCAGTGGGCTATATATACGTTATGGTATTTAGCTCCATCAAGAGAAAGGCCTG
>CAXBPM010000576.1:0-2572 GCA_963977345.1 uncultured Roseivirga sp. | reverse complement strand
TTAACCTTTTGATTTCCATTTATCTGGCTTCGCAATATTGGGACACTACGGGAGTATCAATTCGCGGCAACTGGTTTAGTATTGGCGATACGCAACTCACTTATTCTTTTCTGATTGACCAGCTGGCGCTGATTATGCTGGTGGTGGTTAATTTCATTTCGGTATTGGTGCATTTCTTTTCTATGGAATATATGCGCCATGATGAGAACAAGTCCCGTTATTTTGGATTGCTTGGGCTGTTTACCTTCTCCATGCTGGGCATTATTCTGTTTTACGATTTGCTCTTCATTTTCATTTTTTGGGAACTGGTGGGTTTGTCTTCTTTCCTGCTTATTGGTTTTTGGTTCGAAAAGAAATCAGCTTCTCTGGCTGCCAACAAAGCCTTTATCATGAACCGCATTGGTGATTTAGGTTTCATCACTGGTTTGATGATTCTGTATTCCCAGTTCCAAACTTTCGATTTAGAAGGCATAAAATCATTGACGGTACTCAGCAGTATTGAAGATGGAAATTGGGTAGCTGAATATTTCAAGAATGGCGAATTGGTCAGAAATAGCCTCGATGGCCGATGGCTCAGTGCAGCCGGAATTGCCCTGTTTTGTGGGGCTGTAGGTAAATCGGCTCAATTCCCATTACAAGTCTGGCTTCCCGATGCCATGGAAGGGCCAACGCCAGTTTCGGCATTAATTCATGCGGCTACCATGGTGGCAGCTGGTGTGTTTATGATCGCCAGAATCTTTGTGATTTTAGATGCTCAGGCATTGGAAGTTGTAGCCGTTGTTGGTGCCATTACTGCTTTTATGGCGGCCGTTGCTGCCTTTTCACAATTCGACATTAAAAAAGTTTTGGCCTATAGTACCATTTCGCAATTGGGTTATATGGTTTTGGCCATGGGAGTGGGCGCTTATACCGCTGGACTTTTCCATTTGGTAACACATGCCATGTTTAAGGCTGGACTTTTCTTAAGTGCTGGAACTATCATTCACCAACTGCATCAACTTGAGGGCAAGGATGTCAATTTCGATCCACAAGACATGCGCGTGATGGGTGGACTTCGGAAATTCATGCCAGTGACCTTCATCTGCTTTTTGATTTGCGCATTGGCCTTGGCGGGTCTACCAGGTTTTTCAGGTTTCCTTTCAAAGGATGCCATTTTACTAAACACCGCAGTGTGGATTGATGAAAAGGGTGGAGGCTTCTATTTTATAGAAGTACTGGCTTTTGCCACAGTGTTGATCACTGCGTTCTATACTTTCAGAATGATCTTCTTGGTGTTTACTGGTGATTTCAGGTTACCAAAACTTATTCCGACAGGCACTACGCTAAAACCTTTACAGGAGGGTAATGTTTTCTTGAAGTTGCCGATGGTGTTATTGGCCATTGGCTCTCTGAGCATAATTTTTGGCTTTACCATGAAGGCCGAAAACACTTGGTTCTATCAATTAATTCAAGATCCAATTTTCTTGGTGCCCGAAAGTTACGCAGCATTCAACCTTATGGATTTGCCTCATGAATGGTTCGAGAATTTGCATTTCCGTGTGGCGGCCATTTCAATTGGTTTGGCTTTGTCGGGGATTATCATTGCTTATTTTTCATTCAAACCAGGAGCAAAATACTCTGCTTCATTTGCAGAAAAGCGAGAGCCAATTGGGCTAGTCGGTCAGATTTCATTTTACCACTGGTATCAGAATGCGCTTTACGAAAAAGTTATATTGAAATTTATAATGTGGAAGGCGAAGCGTATTGCTTGGTTCGACCGTGTGATTTTAGATGGGTTCATCAACTTTATCGCCAAGTTTCAGGTGGTGTTCGCGCACCTCATTGCTTGGTTCGACAGGAATATCATTGATGGATTCGTACATTTGACGACTTATACAACAGGTCGCGTTGGGCAACTGACGCGTTCGGTGCAGTCGGGTAATGTACAAGCATATATTATGGCTGCTTTGGCCTTTTTAATTCTCATGTTAATCTGGCTTCTATTTTAGTGAAATGATAGAAAATCTTTTAACCTATATCATATTTACCCCGCTGCTTGGCGCACTTGTGGTCTTGTTTTTACCACAGTCTAAAACCAGTAGTTTCAAATGGGTCGCTCTTGGCGCATTGGGTGTTACGCTTGTACTATCAGTATTGGCAGTTACTAGTTTCGATGCTTCTGTAGAAGGACTTACCAATTCCGAAGATCAACTTCAGCTGGTGAATAAAGCTGAATGGTTTTCTGTAGAACTGGGTTCGCTTGGCAAATTCTCTGTCGATTATTTTGTAGGGGTAGATGGACTGAACCTGTCATTATTGCTTTTGGCAGCCATTGTGCTTTTTATTGGTGCCATTTCTTCCTTCTCAATAAAGCAAAAACAAAAGGGTTATTTTGGGTTGTACTTGCTGCTTTCTACTTCAGTTTTAGGTTGTTTTGTTGCCCTCGATTTCTTCCTCTTCTATCTGTTTTTTGAGTTTATGCTTTTGCCCATGTATTTCCTTATCGGAATTTGGGGCGGACCGAGAAGAGAATACGCGGCCATTAAATTCTTCCTTTATACCCTTGTCGGTTCTATCTTAATCCTGATCGTTA
>CAXBPM010000575.1:0-2575 GCA_963977345.1 uncultured Roseivirga sp. | reverse complement strand
CCAAAATAAAACAGGCCATGGCCACTGAAAGACCTGTCAGATTGATCAATGTAAATACCTTGTTTCTCTTTATTCCTCTTAGCGTGGTGGTGATATAGTTCTTTAACATAGCTCTTTGGTTATTGGTCATTGGTGAAAACGAAAACCCACTTCTGACTCCCGTCTTCGGTCTCCCAACCTTATTTCATTAATCCATTATCTCATTAATTCATTACCCATTTACTCGTTTCTCAAAATATCCACGGGATTCGTTCTAATTGTTGAAATGGTTCTACTCAGTAAAACCAGTGCTGAAAAACCGAGAATACTGATCACTGTAATGACTCCAAATGACGCGCCCAAATCAATCCTGTTCGGGTATCCATTGAGTGCGTTGCCCATAAAATAATAGGCCAATGGTATGGACACCAGAGACGATAAAAGAATCAGCCATGCATAGGGTTTAGCTAAAATACTAAGGATGTTATTTGCACTCGCACCAAGCACTTTTCGAATTCCTATTTCCTTAATTCGCTGTGAAGTTTGAAAGGCAACCAAAGAGAATAGCCCAAAGAGGGAAATGACCACAATAGCAGTAGTAACTCCGTTAATGATTAAAGTAAGGCGTTGCAATTCACTTAGCTTGGCCTCATAAGCATCATCTAAAAACTGATATTGATAAGTATCCTTATAATCAAATTGATCCCAAACTGCATCAATCTGGCCTAAGGTGCTGGCCATGTTCTGAGCGTTTACTTTGATCAATAAATTGTCAATTCTTCCGCTAATCCTAGGCTTTAAAATCAGCTCTCCTACCGGGGTCATGGGGCCCATAATGTGGAAATCCTTAATTAAACCAACAACTCTAACATTGTCTCCATTCATAACTAAGGTTGTTCCTATTGGATTTTTCAATTCCAACTTCTTAGCTAAACTTTCATTAATAATGATTGAATTCTCAACATCAGATGCGATTAGAGGATCGAAATTTCTCCCCTCCAACAATGGGATTTGCAGTGTTGGAATGAAGTTTTCATCTGTATCAACCCTCGATATGTCCTTCACTGTTTTACCTTGATATTCCAAGGTGCTAAAACCAGAGGCACCGCCCGGAAGCGGCCCAGTAGTTACTCCTTTTACACCGCTTATACTCCTTACTTCTTGCATAAATACCTGAGGTCTTTCAGTCATTTCCTTCGTCATACGGATGCTGACCACCCTTTCTTTATTAAAACCAAGGTCGAAGTTGATGTAATGATTGATTTGCTTATTGGCCACCAAAAGCACGATGATCATGAAAGCTGAAATCGTGAATTGAAAAAAGAGCAAAACACTTCGATGAGAAAAACGAGAATGACCTTGCTGTTTCTGTCCTTTTAGCGCTTTTACTGGGTTGAAACGAGACAATAGTACCGCAGGATAAATACCCGCTAGAAGTCCACATAGTAGTGTATAAGCCAACAGATAGCTAAGAATGGTAAGGTCTTGATAGTCCATCTTTAGGCTAATCCCCATAATTTGGGATACGGAAGGCAATAGCAATTCCACCATAATAACAGCCACCACCAAACAGAGTAAAGCAAAGAAGAGTGTTTCGCCCAAAAACTGTTTGATCAGTTGATTTTGAGTAGCCCCATTGACTTTACGAATCCCTACTTCTTTCGCTCTTTCCATGGCTTTGGCAGTCGCCATATTTACATAATTGGCCAAGGCTATAAACAACAGTAAAAGTGCCATTCCAGAGCAGATATAAATGATGTCTTTGTTAGCGCCTAATCCACGCTCGCGATTATTCATTCCAGCTCCACTACCCGTTTGAGCCCAATAAGTGTCTGTAAATGAACCCAACGCAGCATTTTCATAAATAGAGCCTTCCGGTTTATTGGTATTATATAAGGAAGCTATTCTCTTTTGGACTTCATCTAAGTTGACGTTTGGGGAAGTTTTAATGTAGATGAAAAATCTATTCGCCCCCCATGCTTCCAAATTGGCGGCACTGTTTAGTGAAAATGCAAAATGAGGCTGGAATTGAGAGTTCTTAGGAAAGTCTTTTAACACACCAGTCACTCTAAAATCTCCCTTGACATCTACAGATAGAACTTCTCCCACTGCATTTTCTTTACCAAAATATTTAAGCGCCATTTCTCTAGAAATCACTACCGATTTTGGATCAGTGAGGGCATTGGCATTATTCCCATGGAGAAAGGGAAATGTAAAGAGATCGAAAAATGAATTCTGAAACGTATAGTACTTTTCTTGAATGTAGTCATCCTCATTCTTTACCACATACATATTACTTGCTCCTGTTAAAGTAGTCGTCACCCCTTCTAAGCCAGGAGTTCCCTCTTCAATTATGTCTGCAAAAACGGCTGGTAAAAATTGATTATACTTTCCTCCAAAGTCTTCAATGTACTTCAGTTTTACAATGTGAATATCCTCTACATCCTCATGGAATTGATCATAAGAAAGTTCATAACGAACATACAGCCCAACCAAAATAAAACAGCACATGGCCACCGAAAGACCTGTCAGGTTGATCAGTGTAAAGACCTTGTTTCTCTTTATTCCTCTTAGCGTGGTGGTGATGTAGTTCTTT
>CAXBPM010000574.1:0-2575 GCA_963977345.1 uncultured Roseivirga sp. | reverse complement strand
CGCGTTCTTCATCATCACAGGTAATCGCTGCCTGTTCCAGGTTTTGCAGCATCATGTGACGGATGTTCAGGGAATCACGGATATCCTTCATCCCCAGACTATTTTTTTCCACATTATCCATCCCGAAAAAATTGGTAGTGGTTCCCGTAGCCAAAACCAGATAATCATAACTCAATTTTCCCTTATTGGTAAACAGCATATTTTGCGATGGTTCTATTCTTTCGACATCCGCTAGGCGAAATTGAACATTCTTGTAACCGCTGATCTGTTTTCTGAAAGGGAATACGATGCTGTCGGGTTCCAAGGCACTAGTCGCCACCTGATAAAAGAGGGGTTGGAATTGATGGAAATTGTTCTTATCCATCAATACTACCTGCACGTTTTTCTTTTTTAGCCCCTCTACCAAAGCAAGGCCTGCAAAGCCCCCACCTACCACCACCACCCGGGGCAGTTTCGTGTCCGGTAAGCAAATCAAATCGATAACTTTACAAGCATTTTCCATAATAGTGTTCAACGTAGCTGTATTTTTCAAATCAACTCTTCCTTCAATTTTTTTCGCTGAGGTTGAAGCGAATTACCTTTTCTCTTCTGTGTTGGGCCTCCGAACTATTAATACCGAGCAGTCGGCGTGAACTGAGACGGACTGTGAAACCGAGCCCAGTAGGAAGCGTTTGAACGCTCCATGGCCATGTGACCCGATCACGATTAGTTCCGCACCAAATGTCTCTGCCTCATCCAGAATCGTGATTTTTGGAAGGCCTTTCACAACAGCCGTCGTAATGGATAAATCGGCGTTCTTCTTTTGCAATACCAGACTGGCATTCTGTACGATGTCTTCTGCTGTTTTTTTTGCGTTTGACACGGCTTCTTCATAATAATTGCCCATGGAACCGCCCAAGGGAACTACTCCCGGAGCGGCCAATAAGGGATTCTCGAAAACTGAGATGACACGTACTTCGGTGTTGGCTGGGAACCGCATTCTAGAAAGTTCTTCCACCGCTGTATTGCTGTATTCCGATCCATCTATTGCTAATAGTATTTTCATGACATTTAATTTAATGGTGATACTTTATGTTCGTACTAGATAACCTCTAATCAATGGTTATCGGTTTCATTACTTTTCTCCAATACAGGTGCTCATATAACCCTGACCAGTACATCCCGAAAGTGAAGGCAAATAAAAGCTCTTCAATGGGTATGCCCAGAACAATAAGATGAGTCAGGTTTTCCAGATTCCAGTACAACTCCACATATTGAGGATAGAATGGAAGAATACTTCCGAAATAAATGAAGTACAGTACAGTAAATAAGATTCCTCCAACCCATATCTTTCCTTTTAAATCCGGGCGACAGTACAATGTTGCCATACCACCAAAAAACATTGCAATGATGCCACAATAAATATGGTTGAGCGATGTAAACAGCGCCATTATGAGGAACACTATTGCTGGTATAAAGAGAACATAAATATGTAGCTTATGTCTTTGGTGGTTCCGTTCGTTATGTGGTATTTCGGCAAGTCTTCGTTTAAAAATAAGGTTGTAAAGTACCGTGCCAATCCCGCCGATAGCAAAAGAAAAAATAAGGCTCTCTATGTCGAAACCTGATTTTTCTGCCAAATCGAACAGCGAAGGTGGAAACCAATATTCTGGGACAAATAAGGGCTCTGTTAACCCAAACGGCATAGTAATAAGGCTCATTTTGAGCATCTCTTTTCTTGATGCTTTTCTCAACAGATAAATGACTGCCCAGAGCGCAAGAATTATTAGTGACCATATAAACCAGACGTATTGCATCTATTTTTTTATTTGTGCATTATAAAAAGCCGCAATACAGGCACCTATAAGCCACCCTAAGATGAATGTTTGTACTATTCCTAAACCTGCTTCCCATAATGGCACATCCATCCTGATAATGCTTGTGGTATCTAAACCGTGCAAGAGGCTGTTGAAAAAATCAATAGTGCCTTCTCGACCTGCTGTTGACATAACTATCATACAGCCCAAGTAAATTAGTGCTCCCGTAAGACCGAAAGCATATCCGAGTTTTTTTACGTTTAATCGATTCATGATTGTGTGTTTATTTTAATAGTTATACCAAATTCATTTGAATGATACATACCCAGCAGGGTAAATCTAAAATTGTAATCAATGGTTCTTTTCCATACTCTTTTTGTACTCCATCTTATTGTGCATAGCTTTTTCCAAATCCTTATGCTCAAGAGTATGGTCACAAAAGGTGTCGCTCAAAAGACTATCGTTGGCGATGACCGGCATAAAATGATGTGTAGTTAGCAGCATCAGATCTGGATATCTGGAAATCATATCACTGAGTTTTCCGGCAAGAATGGTATCGTTTGCCGCTGCGTTTACGAGTTCGTCAACCATCATGCCCGTGGCATGGTCATTATCCATCATTTTGGTAATATACTTCTTGCCCAAATCATGGTCTTCCACCATCAATGTCAAGACCTCATCTTGTTGTGACGGATCTTTAAGCATATCCTTTACAGAACTTTCCTGTTTTTGTGCACAGGCCGATAATGTGAAAGTGGCCAATACAATTCCTACTGCCA
>CAXBPM010000573.1:0-2582 GCA_963977345.1 uncultured Roseivirga sp. | reverse complement strand
GACTCGCTATGTTCACGAGTTATAAAGCGCAACGCATTAGAATTTACTGTTATGAGTAAATTCAGAATGGTGCGAATCTCATGGTTTCTTCTCTTCTTTGCGCCGAGCGTCCTGGCTACCGATTTCGCTTGCCCCGAAACAAAGGAAGGCTATGTTACAAAGGTTCCAAAAGGAGTTAATGTGCAGTGGCTCGAAGAAACTAGAACAATGAAAGCCGCCAATGTATTTCTTCCTGGAGAATATGAGGGAGAAAAATTGTTTTCGGCTCAGATCAATGTTGGGGAATGGGTGTATGAGGGCAATATAGAAAAAATGGCCCCCATATTTAGTTCTAATCTGGAAATCAGGAAGTCCAAAGAAAGTGGAAAACAGTTCGTGCAGGTATTCTTGGGAAAGCAGGCACCAGAAACAAAGCTGCTTCTTCAGTATGGCCAAGTATGCTTTTTTACCATTGTCGTGCCAATCACTCATAACAAGTAAAGGCACTGGACAGCAAAACCGCCCTTCGCTCTGGTTTTGCCGCCAGTGCTTTAGGCGTTAAGTGCCTTGGAGGCCATATGAGAAAGGTGGTTTTACTTATCGCACTTTCCCTCTCAGGGACGCTATTTGCCAATGAAGAGTTTTGCGAGTTAGATCTTAAAGAAGTCGAAAGCAAGTCGAAGGAATACGCGGATAAGGCAACGTGGCTTGAACTGAAGTTCCCGCCCGCACTTATGGGCGCACTCTATCGGGTTCAGCTGAGATACGACCACATAGAAAAAATGGGTGGTCACGAGGTTTTTACGGAACTAGCATTTGATCGGTCATCGGAAGGATATTGGAAATTCATTAATCTCTCAAGGCAGCACAAACCAGTGCTTCTAGTAGCAACTTATCACCTGAGCAAACCGACTGGCGGGCCGTGCTATAGCAATCTGTATGTTGTTATCAAGAATCGGAAAATTAGCAGTGTCACTAACGGCACTTAACAAGAAAAGGCAGGGCGACGCCAAAAGCGGCGCGCCTGCTTTAGGCGTTAAGTTTTTTGGGAGGTTTCGGTGATTGTCAGAAAAATGGAAGAGAAAGATATTGAAGATGTAAGCGCGACTTGTATGGCTTCGTTTTTGCGATCTGTTGCAGACACATTGTCAGAGGAAGGGATTTCGACCTTTTCGAAAATTGCGGCGAGTAATGCTTTTCTTGACAGGATGAAGGGAGACAACTTGATGCTGGTTTCTGAAAACAATGGAAAAATTGATGGCGTGATCGAGCTAAAGGAAGGTCGTCATGTTGCAATGCTTTTTATTAGACCTGAACATCAAAAAAAAGGAATTGGGAGGAAGTTGCTTTCATCAGCTCTGAATCACGCGAAGGTTGAGATTGTCACCGTCAGTGCATCATTATCTTCAGTTTCCGCCTATGAGAAGTACGGGTTTGAGTGCAAAGGCGAAGCAGGTGAGTCGGCAGGTTTGGCCTATCAGCCAATGGAAATCAAACTTAACAAAGCAATACACGCGACAAGCGCGTGATTGCGGCGTTATGTGAGCAAACGATGAAGTTGTTCTTCCTGATGATTTTTATAGCGGGCAACAAAATCGTCGCTGATATCTGTAGGCTGGGACTGCCATTCCGCTGGCGCTCCATGTCAGCCCCAAACCGCGGCGTTAGGCATTTCATGGAACGGCAGAAATTAACTTTTGAGGAATCATGTTCAAGGAGTTGCGCGATTAAACTCACGACATGTGGCGGCCCGACAGCTTCTGGGTTAGAAGGCTATATTTGTGAGAATTGCGCGTTGTTTCTCGTAACTCAATTCAAATCTGGTTTTGGTCTCTTAACTAAGTCATGTAGCTATTGTGGAAACCAACCAACTATTAAAACAAATTCTCGATATAATTTATGTCACTCTTGCGCTGTAAAGGCTTTAGAAACAACTAGGTGGTGGTATGAACATAAATGATTACTGGGTTTACAATGCCTAACAAAAACATCATGGTAGGAATTTTACTCGCTGAAAAAGCGCTCCTAAAATCCTCATATGTTAAGCGTTATGTTTTTGTGAGCTCATGGCTATCGCAGTTAATTCAGGCTAAAGCATGAACAGAGATTTGCAGGCGTCAAAACTCGAACGAATGCTCCCCTGGTTGATTACAATTTTTATGGCTGGAGTTGCGCTCAGATTGTGGTTTCAAAAATGTATTACCACCAATAATGGGATAGTTTGTTTTGGTGATTGGCATAGGTATATGTCTATTGGTCTATTCTTGGTCTCTGGAATATTTTCTTGGTGGTTGTACAAATACGCTAAGAAGCGGAGGCAAGAATGAGGTTTTTAGTAAAACATAACAAGCGGCAGCAATCGCTCCCGTTGGTCGCTGGGACATTCAAAAATACGCGCCTTTTTGTGCACTCGCTTTGCTCATTGTTGCACAAAAGTTCGCTCCATTTTGTCTGCCCTTGTGCCGGGCGTTGAGACCGTAGAAAAATCTGCTTTCCGCCACCCCGTTCAGCGTGTATGACCGGCCGATAAGCCATACAGACGATGGTATAGAACCGCAATAATCTGCCAATATCACCTCACTAAGTGGGCGGTTGTAATGACC
>CAXBPM010000572.1:0-2584 GCA_963977345.1 uncultured Roseivirga sp. | reverse complement strand
GAGACAATGTGTTTATTGGTTCAGGTGTTACAATTGTCTCAGGTATTAAAATAGGTAAGGGGGCAAGAATTGGAGCAGGTTCTGTGGTAATAGCAGAAGTAAAGGCCAATGCTACAATGTTCGGCAACCCAGCCAAAGAAGTTTAACGAGTCATGATTTTAGGAGTTTGATTTACGAAATTAGCTGAGTGAAAATTCGTAACTCTTAAATCTGACATCAAAAATAGAAGCAAATAATTCACCCTACTTGAAATAGGGCACGAGCTATGGAAAAACAACATTCAATTTTACTGTATTACTGCTATGCCGACATCCAGGATTATGAGGCATACAGAGAAGAACATCACTTATTTTGTGTTGAAAACAATTTACGTGGTAGAGTCATCATTTCACCAGAAGGCCTAAACGGAACCGTTTCTGGACTAAAGGAAGATTGCGAAAAGTACATGGCTTATGTACAATCAGATGCCCGCTTTGCAGACACTGAATTCAAAGTAGAAGCCCATGATAAAATGGCTTTTGCCAAACTACATGTTAGAGTTAAGCCCGAAATAGTACATTCTAGCTTAAGACACATCAACCCACGTGAGAAGACTGGCACCTATGTAGAACCAAGTGAATTCAAAGAGATCCTTAGAAATCAGCCAGAAGACACGGTAATACTGGATGTCCGTAGCGATTATGAACACAGTGTTGGAAGATTTAAGAATGCGCTTACTTTGGACATCGAAAATTTTAGAGATTTCCCCGAAAAGGTGAAAGAGATAGAGGGATTGAGAAACAAGAAGGTAATCACCTATTGCACTGGGGGTATTAAGTGTGAAAAAGCCAGTGCCTATTTATTAGAGCAAGGTTTTGAAAACGTATACCAACTCCATGGTGGAATCATCAAATACGGTATTGAAGCAGGTGGTGAAGATTTTGAAGGCAAATGCTATGTTTTTGACAACCGTATTACGGCCGATGTCAACACGATCAACCCTTCGGTAATTTCAAAATGCCATGTTACTAGAGTGCTTACAGATAGAATGGTGAATTGTGCCAACCCAACTTGTAATGCACATATTCCAATGTCGGAAGAAGCTGGTTGGCTAATGGACGGATGCTGCTCAGAAGAGTGTCGTCAAAACCCTGAAAGAAGACCCTACGATGGAACTGGTTACTATCAAAAGAATACCAATCATTACAACCCTTTGAAAGGGGTGAAGAGAGAGCCTGCCAAAATCAACTAAAGTGGAGAAAAGGACTATTCCAGAATCAGAACTTATTTTAACAGACGAGGGCGCAATTTATCATTTGGGCTTGCAGCCTGAAATGGTAGCCGATACCGTCATCGTGGTGGGAGACCCTGCCCGAGTTGCCAAAATCAGTAAGTATTTTGATCGAATAGACTTTCAAGTCACCAACCGAGAACTTGTCACGCATACAGGTGAATTAAACGGAAAACGCATTTCTGTAATCAGTTCAGGAATGGGTACCGATAATGTTGAAATTCTCATGACCGAGCTGGATGCGTTGGTTAATGTAGATTTGAAGAAGCGTCAGGTTAAGAATAAGCTTAAAACCCTTAAGATTATTAGGATTGGAACTTCAGGCTGTATGCAACCTGATATTCCATTGGACTCATTTTTAGTATCTAAGGCAGCCTTAGGAATGGACTCTCTGATGTCTTTTTACCCTTGGGTAGAGTCGGAAGAGGGGCAAGTGATTGGCAACAAAGTGCAAAGAACATTGGGCTTACCCATTAGACCATATTTGTCGGAAGCTTCTCCTTTGTTATTGAAAGAGTTTCAAGGGGCGCAAATGTACAGTGGGGTAACTGTGACCGCCCCGGGATTCTATGCTCCTCAGGGCAGGGAAATAAGGCTTAGGCCATTTCTTCCAGACTATCTCGATAGACTTTCAAAAATCAATACCTCTTTTGGGCAAATCACCAATTTTGAAATGGAAACGGCAGGCTATTATGCCATGGCTAAAATGTTGGGCCATGAAATGATCAGCTTTAATGCGCTAATCGCGAATAGACCCAATAAACAGTTTTCGCCTAATGCAGAGAAAACCGTGAATGACTTAATTCAGTGGGTTATCGAAAGGCTTTAGTGCTTTAGATAAACTATTTTTTGGGCTTTAATTTACCTTGAAGCAGCAAGTTAAACTCTTCGCAAGTCAGTATGCCATTGGTAGAGTAAGGGCATTTTCTGTAAATGGTTTCACCTATCCGATCCCTTGAGCTAATGATATCATCGCCTTTACAAACGGGGCAAACGATATTTTCATGCCCAGAACAACTAATCGTGTTCAGGTAAAAGAACTTGGTGTTGGTTTCTATAGTTTCTCCTGTACTTCGATTTGCCCTAAACTCCTTTTCAGATTTATCCAATAGTGCAATCACCTCATCTGAATATTGACCCGATGAACCTTTAAGTTCCAAGTACTTGCTGAGCCAATCTATACTTTGGCTGTAATATTTTAGGTAGAATGAGTTCTTTCCAAAGTAATAACAGAAATCCGAGGAAAGGACAGTGATTTGATCCAACGCCACCATAAAGTATTTGTCGGCTTCCAAATACTTCTCTTGGTTCATG
>CAXBPM010000571.1:0-2591 GCA_963977345.1 uncultured Roseivirga sp. | reverse complement strand
GTCGAAAGCACTGTTTCTGCCATCAATTTCTGCTACACAAACCTCCATGATGACGAATAATCCGCTAATGGCTTTCGGTTCCAAATTGAACCAAGAAAGGCTTACCGCTTCGGATTTCGATCCAAACCGATTGAATGATCCGGACAGGATTGAAAACTATTCGGTAGAGGTGCAGGTATTGCAGCCGCTCCTCAATTTGGATGGCGTTTATCAGCGTCAAGCAGCGCAAATTCAGGTAGAAGCCTATGAGTTGCAGGCTGCCCGCATTCAGGAACATATGGAAATGGAAGCCACTAAAGCCTATATGCAATTGCAATTGGCTTATGAGGCGGTATCGGTTTTAGAGCGAGCAAAGTATACTGCCGACCAAGGGCTTAAGCTGATGAACGATTACTTCGATCAGGGCATGGCGAAGAGGGCCGATGTTTTAGATGTGGCGGTCAGACAAATTGAAGTAGAAAACCAGTTGCGCTACGCCAAAAGCAACATTGGAAATGCTTCCGATGGACTGGCAACTCTGCTAGGAGCTGATATTGACGGAACGGTATACAAGCCGCAATCTACTATTTCTAGCCGTCTACAAACCGAAGACTTTTCCAACCTTTTATCGCAAGACAGAAAAGATTTGGTAGCCATGAATAAGGCGCTTTTAGGACATGAGAAAATGCTCAAATCAAATAAAATGAGCGCATTACCTAGAGTCAATGCATTTGGCAATTACCAAGTGTACGACAATAATGCTTTTGGTTTTGGTGCCGATGGTTATTTGGTAGGACTACAGATTTCATGGAACATTTTCGATGGTAACAAGAATGTGGGCAAAATTCAGAAAGCCCAAGCAATGGTAGAAAAAGCCACAATCGAAAAAGAAAATTACACACAACAAGCCCAGTTCGAACTGAACAAAACCAACCGTCAATTGGCCGATGCTGAAAACAAGGTGGAGCTATCACAAAAAGCCTTTGAGCAGAAAGCCGAAGCCTATCGCATCAGAAAAGACAGATTTATGGAAGGCTTGGAAAAAACAACTGACCTGTTGATGGCCGAAACGCAGATGTTTCAGAAAGAACTGGAACACCTACAAGCCCTATTTGAATACAACTTAACGAAAGAATACTTAAGGTTTTTAACTAGATAAACGATGAAAACATACCAATATATACTTCTAACATTTGCGGCATTCCTAACGGTAGGTTGTGGCACAACGGAACAAAAAGAAATCACTGAACTTCCTTCAGTGCCTGTAAAAGTGGCCCAAGTAAATGCTTCGGAAGCGGCAGGTTATATAGCCGCCAGCGGAAAAATTGAAGCAGGTCAAAATGCAAACCTAAGCACCCGAATGATGGGCAATGTTACTAAGATTCATGTAAAAGTGGGGGATAAGGTAAGCAAAGGACAAACACTCATTAACATTAGTAATGCCGATTTAATCGCCCAAAAGGCACAGGTAGAAGCTTCTATTATTCAGGCTGAAAGTGGATTGAAGAATGCTGAAAAAGATTTTCAACGCTTTAAAACACTATTCGAAAAAGGAAGTGCTTCGCAGAAGGAGTTAGATGACATGACCACCCGATTTGAAGTAGCCAAAGCCAATGTAGACGCTGCTGAACAAATGAAGAAAGGAGTGGAGGCTCAATTTGCTTACACTAATATAAGAGCCCCTTTTTCTGGAGTTGTGGTCAACTCATTTATCAAGGAAGGCATGATGGCCAACCCCGGTATGCCACTTATTGCATTGGAAGATGCTGAAAACTATCAAGTAGTCGCTTCTATTTCTGAATCGGATATCTCGGGCATTACTGAAGACACAAAAGCAAAGATTTATGTGAAGTCGATTGAACAGGAATTCGAAGGGAATATTATTGAGCTAAGTCCTTCGGCACAAAATACGGGTGGGCAGTACATGGTGAAAGTTGCCATCAAAGCAGCTGACAAAGCACTGCGTTCTGGCATGTTTGTGAACGTGAAATTCCAGACAAATTCATCGGAAACCGAGACTTCCCAAATTATGATACCAACCAGCGCATTAATCCAGAAAGGACAATTGACTGGAGTTTATGTAGTAACGGATGACAAAATCGCCATTCTAAGGTGGTTAAGATTGGGAAGAACCTACAACGATAAAGTAGAAGTGATTTCTGGGCTTGGTGAAAACGAGCGCTTTATACTAAGCCACGAAGGCAAGCTGTACAACGGAGCGAAAGTTACGTTTTAAGGCTTTTGAGTCCGATTGAAAACCATTTAACGAGACAGAAATGCAAGAAGGAATTTCAGGAAAAATAGCCAATCTATTCATCAACTCTAAGCTGACTGTACTGCTTATGGTGGCGCTGATGATCATTGGTGTATACAGTTCGTTTCTTATTCCGCGTGAAGAAGAACCGCAAATAATCGTACCCATGGCCGATATTATGATTGGCTACCCAGGGGCAAATCCTACGGAAATTGAAAACCGTGTAGTGAGGCCTTTAGAGAAAATCATCTCCAATATCAAAGGAGTAGAGCATGTTCACAGTATGTCGATGAATGGCCAGGCGGTGCTCATCGTTCAATTTTTTGTGGGTGAAGATGTAGAGCGTTCCTATGTTAAG
>CAXBPM010000570.1:0-2591 GCA_963977345.1 uncultured Roseivirga sp. | reverse complement strand
CATTTGATTGTGTTTTTGACTTTTTTATTGGTGATAGCCCTGAGCAATTCGAGATATTTAGCGCCTATGAAGGTCTAAATCTATTTGTGAATACTCCGAAAATATCGCTTGCAGAACTGGCCTACTACCAAGAAGAAGTCAACTGTAACCTTTATGGATTCAACGGCTTACCTACTTTCCTAAATCGAGATATTCTAGAAGTTTCAGCTTTGAACGATAAAGTCAAGTCGGGTTTGGAGGCCTTATGCAAAAACCTAAACACTGACTTTGAGTTAGTTGAAGACCGTGTTGGAATGGTAACGCCTAGAATCATCTTCATGATTATTAACGAGGCTTTTTATACACTTCAGGAAGGCACCGCTTCAAAAGAAGCCATAGATACAGGTATGAAATTAGGCACGAATTATCCTTTTGGCCCATTTGAATGGTGCAATAAAATTGGAGTCCAACAAGTTTACGAAGTATTAGAAGCCATGTATGAGGACACCAAAGAAGAACGATACAAAATATGTCCATTGCTCAAAAAAGAATACTTAAGCCGCATTGCGCATTAAAAAAGGGAGCTCAATGAGCTCCCTTTTTATTCAATCATATTTTCTAATTCTTTTATTCCACAGTAACCGATTTAGCCAAATTTCTTGGCTGATCTACATTACAACCTCTCATTACCGCAATATGGTATGACAACAGTTGTAATGGAATCACAGCAATAAGTGGCATTAATGCATCACTAATGTGTGGCACTTCAATCACATAATCTGCCATTTTAGGGATTTCGGTATCACCTTCAGAAACAACTGCGATCACTTTTCCTTTTCTTGCTTTTACTTCTTGAACGTTAGAAACAATTTTTTCATAGCTACTATCCTTGGTAGCAATTACTACAACTGGCATTTCTTCGTCTATCAAAGCAATAGGCCCGTGCTTCATTTCTGCAGCAGGATAACCTTCAGCATGTATGTAAGAAATCTCCTTAAGCTTTAAGGCTCCTTCTAAGGCCACCGGGAAGTTAAACCCTCTTCCTAGGTATAGGAAGTTCCTGGCATCCTTAAATACCTTAGCGATCTCCTCAAGTTGATCATTTAGCAATAAAGCCTTAGCCACTTTTTCTGGCACTGATTCCAGCTCAAATAATAATGCTCTGTATTTACTTTCAGAAAGAGAACCTTTCTTTTCAGCAATCATCAAGGCCATCATTGTGAGCACTGAGATCTGAGCAGTAAATGCTTTGGTACTAGCTACTCCAATTTCTGGACCAGCATGCGTATATGAACCTGCATGTGTAGCCCTTGCAATAGAAGAGCCCACTACGTTACAAACACCTATGATGGTTGCACCTTTAGATTTAGCCAATTCAATTGCAGCCAATGTATCAGCTGTTTCGCCAGACTGAGAAATAGCAATGACTACATCTTTCTCATTTATGATCGGGTTTCTATATCTAAATTCAGATGCGTATTCCACTTCTACAGGAATTCGACAGAACTCCTCAAATATGTACTCAGCCACCAAACCAGCATGCCAAGATGTTCCACAGGCGATAATCAGAATTCTCTCGGCATTGACCATTTTTGTCACATAGTCAAAAATGCCACCTAAAACCAGCTTGCCTTCCTTTGCCTGAAGTCGGCCTCTTAGGCAGTCGCCTATAGACTTTGGTTGCTCAAAAATCTCCTTCAACATAAAGTGGTCGTAACCACCTTTCTCTATCGCCTCAAGCTGAATATCAATGGTTTGAACATAGGGGGTCATTTCTACATCCGAAACACTCTTAATTGTTAAATGCCCATCTTTAATAATAGCAATCTCTTGATCTTCTAAGTACACTACCTCGTTGGTATACTCAATAATTGGTGTAGCATCCGAAGCAAGGAAGAATTCACCTTTACCCAAGCCTACAACTAATGGACTCCCTTTACGGGCAGCAATCATTAGGTTTGGGTCCTCCATAGAAATAATTGCAATAGCGTATGCTCCTACTACTTTATTAAGTGCGAGACGTACAGCTTCTGCAAGGCTAACCCCAGAGTTTAAGTATATGTCTTCAATAAAATTTATAAATACTTCTGAGTCTGTATCACTCTTAAAGTCAAACCCCTTTTTGACTAGGTCTGTTTTAAGTGAAGAGTAGTTTTCAATAATTCCATTATGGATAATTGCCAACTTACCAGAGTTTGATACGTGTGGATGAGCATTCTTGTCATTAGGTTCCCCATGGGTTGCCCAACGCGTATGGCCAATCCCTATATTACTAGTTAGATTTTTTCCCTTAGCATAATTATGGAGATCCGCTACTTTACCTTTTTTCTTATAAACATTAAGATCTCCTTCATTTAATAAAGCTACTCCAGCACTATCGTAACCTCTATATTCTAGACGTTGTAAACCCTTGATTATTACTGTATAAGCCTCCCTATGACCTAAATAACCGACTATTCCGCACATATATAATTATTTTAACGAGATAAATATAAGAAGATGACTTCCCCTATTTAAGTTCAGAGTAGAAAACTTTCAGCTTAAAATCTTCAGGTCGAAATACCACATTCCCTAGCTCACCATTTACAGACGGAGGCGCTATGAAAAACTGA
>CAXBPM010000569.1:0-2593 GCA_963977345.1 uncultured Roseivirga sp. | reverse complement strand
TATCAACCGTCAGAAACCAACTATTGGCTCCTTCAGTAGGGTAAAGCACCGTTCCCACCTTGCCAGTTTTTGGATTTAAGATATAGCAAGTACCAATCATTGGGATATTAAAGTAGATTTCACCTTTATAAGAAGTCACTTCACCCAGAGCAAACGTAGGTTGATCTAAAAACGACTTCCACTGATCTCCAACAACTTCTTCCTTACCCGAGTTGATCCAATGTTTTTCACCACCCTCGTCTAAATAATAGTATCTCGGAATATTTTTTTTCTCCCGTTTTTTTGTTCTGTCCTTAGCTTTTGTTTCGTAGCCTACTTCAAGTCCGTAAAAGTAACCCAAACGATTCTGATTAAAATTTGAAGTAGCAACAAGGTCATTGAAGGCTTCGATATTTGTTGTATTCGAAACTAGTGTGAATTCGTCATTCGCAACCTTGTAAGTAGCCGTTGCAAAGCTTGTCACCAAGGTGAAGGAATTATTTTCTCTAACATTTAAGGAGTTAAGGAAGCCACCTAAGACATACACAGTATCCACAATTAAATGTGATTTATTGAACAGCAAAAGCAATTCTGAAGAAGGCCCACTCTTGGACCTATCGTTCACATTTGCCACAAAGTAGTCCTCACTTAATGGCCAAATAAACTCGATATCAACACTCTCATTACAATAGAATAAATTCTCGGCATCAAAATCATCTTGTGCAATTAGGTTATTTGTAGCTACTAGCAAGCCTAACAGCATCAAGGTATATTTACTTTTTAACCAACTCATAGTAATAATTGTATTTGAAATAATCATCTCCATTACCCGTATCGCACTTGCCAGGAAGAAGAAAGCCAGAAGAAACCGCCAAGGCTTTACTCCACATGTCTTTATTTCCTAACTCAATCTCATTGATCAAATTTAGATCAGCATTAAAAACCAATAATGAATATTCATTTTTGCAACTCGACACTTTTGCATCTTCACTGGGTTCATGAAAAACCAACCTTGTAAATAAGTTTAAATCCTTATGAAAGTTGACTTGACCATAATATGGACTGTTAATGTGAAAGTTAATTTGCTCTTGCAACCCTACAGATTTTCTCAGCGGGTCAGGTAATCTTTTGATATTTGAACTACTTACACAGGATGAGTTAACCAGCTCGCTGGTGTTTAAATGATACTTATAAACCTGATGATCTAAAGGATAAGAGGCGTAGAGGTAATCGTCTGCCAAAGTTAGATATGGGTAAGTGTATTTATCCGGAACTTCAAAATCACCCTGGGTCATAAAGTTCTTTCTTTCCCCAAAATTTGAAACCACAGTATTTGCTGAAGGATCGTATTCAACAATTAGCTTGATCTTTGTCTTGTCTGGGTAGTACCAAAAATCGAATGGGTCATTCACAAAAACCATTCGACTCCCATTATTTCTAAATAATATATTGCCTTGTTGCCTATTGTTATGCAAACCAAAAGGAGACCCTTCCATCATCCAGTCTAATTTTAGATTGCTCATATCAATATTCTCTCTAATAATTCCAGCACTATCGAATCTAATCAGCTTGGAGCGCACTGGCATTTGAAAATAAATAGAGTCGAAGCTTTTGAAGGTTGGCAGCCCCACTGTCACATCTATTGTCTGTAATGAGTCATGGCGAAGAATAGCACCGTTTTTCATATCGTAGATTGTAAAGCTCAGGCTGCTTTCTGATGTTTCACAGATATACCAATTATCATCCTTTTCCAATACTGAATAAAGGGCACGTTGCTTAAAGTGCTTGGGTAAAATTTCTATTTTTTCTAGCTGTGTTCTTTTCATCCCTACAGTAAAACCGAGATCAACCTCCATGTTTTCACAGGATTCCAAATAGCTATTTCTTCCCCCATCTGAGCAGCCTGTAAAGATCAAAATAGTAAACAACAGATATAAGGGAATATTCTTCATAGGGATTGTAATGCTATGCATGAAACCAAGCTTTGACAATAGATCCATGACTATAGCTGAGCTAAAAGTGTCATTTCAATTTAAATATAATCCGATAAAATAATTATAATCTTAATTATACATTAAATTATATTAATCAAGAGGCTGAAACAATGGAAGAGAGCTAAGAAGTCTTTTTGAAAATTGATATGAAGTTGACCTATTTATTCCCACAAAACGTGTTTCTCTAATTTAATTTCTTCTTGAAAAAAGAGTTCGGCAGCGGCCTGAAAAGAAGGAGTAAAATCAGAAACCAAGAACCTGTTCTTTCCAGAACGCTCAGCGGCAAGTAAATCGCTTTCTTGAAGCATATTTTGCAAAGCCTGGGCTACTATGGTGGAAGAATCGATCACTTCGATTTTATCTTGAAAAAATGCCGACACCTGCTTTTTGATCAAAGGATAATGCGTACAGCCTAAAATCAAGGCTTCAATCCCTTCAAGCTCTTCTCGCCCTAAGTACTGATTGATGATTTGCTCTGAAATATCATTTTTGTAAAAACCTTCCTCAATCATGGGCACCAAAAGCGGGGTTGCTAAAGCACCAAAGTTAATTTGTGGGTTCTCATTCTTTAGCTTTCGTTCATAAACGCCAGAACCCACGGTCTGCTTTGTGCCTATCAA
>CAXBPM010000568.1:0-2594 GCA_963977345.1 uncultured Roseivirga sp. | reverse complement strand
CATATTTGGTCAGAATTACTTCGTCTCCCTTTTTCAAGTTCATTCCAAATATTACTGTATTGATGGCTTCGGTGGTATTTCTGTTGATGGCTATTTCATCTGGAGAACACCCCGCAAGTGCTGCCAGTTTATCCCTAACGGGTTCACGGCCCTGATCAAGAATTCTCCACATGTAATAAGAGGGTGCCTCGTTGGCATATTGGTAATAACGAATAACAGCATCTTGCACCACTTTTGGCTGGGGGCTTACTCCGCCATTATTAAGATTAATAATATTGGGGGAAGTGGTATAGGCCTGCTGAATCCTTGTCCAGAGTTCCTCGTCTTGGGCTGCTGCCTCTGGAGAAAGCTGATTTATTTCCACCATTGCCTGACTTACATCTTCGGTAACGGATTTGTTAAAAAATGAGGAAAGAGAAAGACTTCCTGCGGTTAAAAAGGATTTTTGGATAAATGACCTGCGTGAATTCATAGCCTAAAATTTTAGTGAATTCAAATTAGGCATTTTTCAACATTTTAAAACCTTTCATTAGAGGAGAGGTTTTAAAATGCTAATGTATCGTGGTTTTACTCAATCCCTTTGTCTCTCATTTGCATGAACTCGATATAGCGTCTTCTAACGGCTATAATAAAGCCAGCAATCATCACCAATGTACCTATCCAAAGTATATTGATATGTGGCTTTTCAAGGGCTTTCATAATAATGAAATCCTTTTGGGTGGTGGTTAAGCCTAAGGTCACAGAACCCGTATCAGGATTAATACTCTCTACTGAAATCTTTGAAGCGATCTCCTTAATTACATCCGGCTGCTTCCCAACTTGTCCGTTTTGAATAATGAAAACTGGTTGAGCCAAATACTTAATATTATCTTCAGCATAAACAGTAATGTTGGCCCTTACCGCGACATCTTCTGGCCCAAGGTCTACAAAGCTCATGCGGTCAAGTTTTTCCAAACCATTGAAGTCGGCTACGTAGTCGTTCACGAAAAAGCGTTCTCCTACTTTTACCTCAACATCTACTTTTTCACTCCATTCGATATCTTCTTCAGAGTACGGCTTAACCGAAACGAAAGAATAGATATCTCTGTTCCATAATTTTTTAATGTCAGGGGAGATTACATCACCCATTTGAGGATTAACTTGGATTCTAGGGTACAGTGTAAACTCTTTCCCTGTCTCTAAGTCCTTATAATCTGTTTGATAATAGAAGTTCTCTGGACTTTGAACATAAACGGTGTCGCCAGCTTGGGCATAAGTTTCACCGTCAATAACAACGGTTTGTTTGATGACCTTATAATAAGGGTCTTCGGTATTATTGAGGTTAGATTTCTTAACATAACCGGGAATATCATTGACCTTCATGAGCTCATTTCGATAAGTGACTTCATACTTATCCATAAAACTTGGTTCGTTTAAGAAGAGTGGAATGTTAGTCTGATTTTCCTCTTCTGTCCATTCCTTAGTTATAAGAAGCGTGTGACGAGAAATTGGGTCAGAATACCCTTCAGAAAACATAATTCCAATCAGCATCATAGCGATACCAATATGGGCTACAGATCCTCCAACCAATTTAAAACTCTTGCTTTTTAATAATGATAAGAGAATTTTTGAGTTGGCCACAATTGAATACATTCCAGCAACGAGTACGAGAATATATACTGGGTCATAAATTTTCGCTACAATGAAGATAACAGCACTCAATAATAGTGAAATCAAAATAGGGAAAGTGAGCGAGGCAATAAGCTTTTGCTTATCCATTTTCTTCCAAAAGAAGAATTGGCCAGTGCCACTGAGTAGGGCAACAGCTATGGCAAACCACACTTGACTATTTGAGTAGAATTCAATTTGATTAGCTGGTTGGGCAAGGGTAGAAATCCCACCAAATAATTCTATGACCGCATTGAATACAGGGAATGAGGTCGGAATCAATACTTGAAATGCCATGAGAGACAGCGTTAATGCCCCTATAAACACCCAAAATTCTCTAGAATAAGTTGATGCTTCTTTTTCTGAAGAAGGAATTTGCTTCCAAACTCTAGCTGCAAAAATAATAGAGATAATGAGGAAGAACATTAAGTAGATCAACAACTGTCCTGAAAGGCCTAAGTCAGTAAACGAATGAACAGAGGCATTTCCTAAAATTCCACTTCTTGTTAAAAAGGTAGAATAAAGGATAAGTATAAAAGAGGTGATCACCAGAATAATCGATGTCTTTAGGGCTGTTGCACTCTTCTTAAAAGTGATCATGGTATGAATACTGGCTACCATAATTAGCCAAGGCACATAAACTGCATTTTCAACGGGATCCCAGTTCCAATAGCCACCAAAGTTTAGGGTTTCATAGGCCCAGTAGCCTCCCATAATAATGGCAGTGCCCAATATCATTGTACCAAAAATCGTCCAAGGCAAAGCGGGTCTTACCCATTCTTTCACCTTACCTGTCCAAAGCCCTGCAATACAATAAGAGAATGGAATTAACGAGCAGGCAAAGCCTAAAAATGTCATTGGAGGGTGAATAACCATCCAGTAGTTTTGCAAAAGAGGGTTCAAACCTGTTCCGTCTGCAGGAATAAAATCTGGATTGATCAAGAAAA
>CAXBPM010000567.1:0-2596 GCA_963977345.1 uncultured Roseivirga sp. | reverse complement strand
GGTCTAAGTTCGTCACCTGCTGATCTACTTCCACCTGCGAGAAATCAGGGTTCACTGTAACATCGAGGTTTAAACTGGGCGTAACGGCAAATTTCAAATCGAATCCTGCATCAAAGCTGTTTTCGGAAAGACTTTCATTGAGGTAGTTCTTCTTGGTTCCAGCCGCTACATAAGGAATAAAGGAAATATTCGAACCCGGTTTCTTGGTGGGTTCATCCCAATTCAAGGTGCGCATGGTACCCAAATTGACTATTGAAAAATTACGTGAAATAGGCGACCAAGTAGAGCGCTCTGTGTATTCGCTGTCTATTCGGTAGAAATTTACATTCCATTGACTTTGACCCTCGGTGAAGCGTAAAGTCTTAAAAGGAATGGCCAATTCAGCTACCCAATACCCATCATATTGTTTTACTTCTCCTTGCCATTTATTGTCCCAGTCTAAGCTAAAAGCGCCATCTCCAGATCCTCCGTTGGCAATTAAACCTTCCCTACGCACCCCAAAAGGATTGATGCCAAAAAGCACCGCATTGGTATTGTCCTGAAATGGGTCGAAAATAACCGAGAAGGAATCGTTGGCTTCTCCCCTAAAATCTCTTCTGAGTGATGGTGTAATGTAATTTCTGTCCCCGTTAGGGTTTCTCATTACGCCCGAAACATAAATGAATTCATCATCATAAAGGATTCTTGCCGTGGTTTGCGCCACTGCCAAGGAAGAATCATAAGGGAAATATTGTTTGAAATTATAAGCCGAATCGGCAAAAGCCCAAGCAGCGTCATCAAGAACACCATCGAGTACGATAGGGCCAGTAGTTCTTCTAATTTCTAATTCTTGAGCGAAAGATGAGAGCCCCACAAAAAGCAGAAACAGGGCCAAAGACGTTTTGAACATTATACAAAACTAAAATTTGCCAGTGATTTATAAGTTCAATTTACATCAATGGAAGGAATTGTTTGCTCTATACCGTTTAGGCGGATAATACGAAGCCCATCATTTTAATAATGGAGATAATACGGAACTTAGCCCAATCAAAATTTTGCTTGTTCGCTACCATGAATACAAATTTGTAGGTTTATACATTGACCCAATAACTGTTGTTTTATGCAATATGAAAGACATCCCCCTTCCTTAGCGTTACAGCGGCTTATTGAGTGTTATTGGTTGATTGACAGTGAAGGCGAATCATCCATTGACACCCAAAAAATCATTCCTGATGGGTATCCAGAAACGATATTGCATTATAAATCTGACTATGAGGTCAACATTGAGGGCCAATGGCACTTGCAACCTCAATTACTTTTGGCAGGCCAAATTAAGAATCACTTTTTCTTAAGAAATACAGGGGAATCGGGAATGATTGGCATCAAATGGCAACCTGCCGCACTATCGGTTCTTTTTGGCCTTGACATGAGTACAATCACCAATAGAATTGTGGAGCTGCCCATTGATATGACTTCCCTTTTTAAGCCATTTATGACTGAAACTGGCATCCGTATTCCTGAAAATCCATTGACCATACTCGATAGCCATTTGGTTGGTGAATTAAAAAATAAAGATTGTAACACCCTCAACAGCAATGCGCTTGATATCATCATTGAAAGAAAAGGACTAATTGCAATTAGCGAGTTAATTAGCTTGTTGTCTTGCAGTGAAAGACAGTTAGAAAGATCATTTAAAAATGCGGTTGGATTGAGCCCTAAGTTTTACTGTAGGGTAATTAGGTTGGGCAGAATATTTGAATTGATGCAAGAGGGCAATAAAGACTGGGGAGATCTGGTGTACCATTCAGGCTTTTACGATCAAGCTCATTTCATTAAAAACTTTAAGGAGTTTACAGGAGAAGACCCTTCCTCCTATGGCTTTGATCAAAGAAACATGGCCAACTTCCATTTGAAAAAATAGTCGTTGTCGGTTTTTTACAATACAACAAAGTTGAATGCTTATATCTTGGCCTTATGAAAACATCAATCCTATTCTTGTGTCTCTGCTTTGGCTTTAGTAATTCAACGCAAGACCCTATTTCCGCCAAAAAAGAATTTAATAAACTCGCATGGATCCTCGGGAGTTGGGAACGCGTCAATTTAAAAGAAGGATATACTGCTTTTGAGATTTGGGAGAAAGAATCAGAATATGTCTATAGTGGCTTGGGTGTGTCATTACGAGGTACAGACACCACTTTTGTAGAAAAGCTTAGAATTGAAATCAAAGATAATGAGGTGATGTATGTAGCTGATGTCCGCGCAAATGCAACTCCTACATATTTCAAAATGACACAAATCACCAACTCAAGTTTTATATCTGAAAATCCTGAACATGATTTCCCTAAAATGATTAGCTACGAACTTAAGGGAGACGATCTTACCGCAATTATATCTGACGGTGGGGAAAAGAAAATGGGCTTCTTTTTCAAGAAAGCCCATTAAAATATTTCGTATCGTTTAAGTCCTTACTCTGTCCTCAAAGCCTTTACAGGATTCGATTTGGCTGCCCTGATGGCATGGTAGCTAATCACAAGTGTAGTTAAGCCAAAAGCCAGGGCTGCGCTTAAAACAAACATATCAGCACCTATATTAATTTGGTAGGCAAAGTCTTTGAGCC
>CAXBPM010000566.1:0-2602 GCA_963977345.1 uncultured Roseivirga sp. | reverse complement strand
CGGTGTGAGTTCTGCAGCCAGTTCGGTGACTAATATTTTGAAAAGCTGCGTTTCCTTCCCCGCTCCCATTTCTTCCAAAGCTTTGAGAATACGGGTTTTCATTTCCTCCGTAGCCTTGTTGGTGAAGGTAATGGCCAAGATGTGCTTGAAGTCTTGTGGCCTTTTAATCAGCAACTTGACATATTCCTTTACGAGCGTAAAGGTTTTACCCGAACCTGCGGAAGATTTATAAACCGTTAATGCCAAAATAATAAGTTTTCAGTCCAATGCTGAAATTAAAGAAAGGCATTGATTTGTGGAGGAAGTCTAGCGAAAAACTTTCAATGTACCTCTTCTGGTTTCTTCGAAGCTGACTCCGTTCAAGGCACCAGCGTAGAAAATAATGTAGCTATACTGCCCATCTTGAACCTTTGATCCTTTAAATCTTCCATCCCAGCCTTTGGTGATATCTTCTGTAGAGAATATGATTTCTCCCCATTTATTAAAGATTTGCATGCTGTATTGAAGATCACAGTCGGTTACGGGTTTAAACTCATCATTGAAGCCATCATTATTGGGGCTAAAGGCATTTGGAATGAATATTTTAGGGAAGCGCTCCTCCACATCAAAATCCATTACTTTTTCGCAACCGCTAGCATCTACAATAGTAAGTGAATATGCCCCCTGAGAGAAGCCACTTCCCTCTTGAGAATCCTCTGTTGGTTTATTACTCCAGTAGAACTGGTAATCTGGCGTTCCTCCTTTGGCTTCAATATAAGTTGTTCCGTTTGCGGCCTGTGGGCAAATAGGCAGATTGAGGAAAGACTCCAAGAAAGGTTCTAAAGCGGGAGGCTCATTTATGACATAGCTTCTAGAAACTTTACAGCCGTTGGCATCGGTAACGGTGACTGCATAACCACCTGCAGGTAAATTGGTGATAATTGGATCGCTATAAGTTCTATCAAAATTAACCCCTACTACTTTAATTGAATATTGCCCTTGCGCGTTCGGTGTTCCGCCAGTGATGTTTAAAGCTATACTTCCGTTCGTTTCTGAAAAACACCTGACTGGTAAAACTGATTCATCAGTAACGACTAATCGAGTTGGCTCTGTGATGGTGTAAGTTTTAACAACCTGACAACCCGCAGCATCCATAATGGTAGCCTCATAATTACCAGCAGCAAGTCCAGAAATGGAAAGCCCTGTCATTCCATTGTCCCAAGAGGCAGTATAGTTACCTGGCTTACCGCCTGATACCGTGAGGTCAATCGCTCCATTTTTTAATCCAAAGCACGAAATGTTAATGATATTAGCCACAGGCTTGATCTCTGAATACACAACTACTAGTAAATAATCAGAATAACCATCGCAATCCGCTACCAAAGGATTGGATTCTTTGAACCTGATTTTACCGTTCCCAACTCCGTTCCACTTGACTCTTACTTCGCTTCCAGTCGTTACACCATTTACAAAAGTTCCTCCAATTATTTCCCAAGTATAGACCGACCCATTGGTTTGTGGAGTAGAATAAGGGACTTCTTGATAAGCATCGAAGCATACTTCAGCAAGACCAGTGGGTAATGGAGGAGCAAGTTCTTTATTGATCTTCACGGGGATTTCCAACGTTTCTCCAATACAGCCAAAGGCGTTTTTCGGGATAACTTTCAAAAATGCATTGTCATTGGGTGCTCCCCAAGACACCTGAATCTGATCAGTACCTTGTCCGCTGGTGATTTGGCCATCGGCAGAAATAATCCATTCATAAGTATTCTCATCTGCACCAACCACAGAGTAATCAATAAACTGAACGTCTGGGCAAACCGATTGTGGCCCTACAATTTCAGTGGCATCTACCTCTAGAATGGTAATCTGTTTGGTGAAAACTTCAGAATTACCACAGCTGCCTTCCCCATTAGACGCAATTACTCTAATGACATAATCACCTGACGCAGTATAGGTATGATTTACCTCTTCGCCTGTAGCCATTGCACCATCATCAAAATGCCAATCAAAAACGGTATAAAGTGGATCTTCGCCCGGTATGGTTTCAAACTGAATTTTAAAATCAATATCTGAGTTCAAGCAACCCTCATCGACTATAATATTGAGATCAGCGTCTGCTAATAAAAGCTGCGCATTGAGGTTTTCAAGACTTGCCCCTGCTGAATAGCCAAAAGACTCTGCATTTCCATAGCCATAAACATAAGCGATTACACCTTCAGGAGCTGTTAGTCTATGGTTTCCTTGGGAAATACTCAATGATGCATACGCGGCTTCTCCTTCAGTTATAAACTGATTTGTAATATCAACACCATCTAAAAACACATCTTTAACCGCATCACTCGCTGTTATTAAAGTCAAATAGTATTTGGCAATATTTTGAACCACAAAAGCATTGAAAGTCACGGATTTTATTCTTTGTTCTAATGGGCTTACAATAATCATAAAAGGATCGGAAGGAACTCCGTCACAATCTTGACTACGACTAAACTGAGCCACTGTAATGGGTTTATCTGCAGAAATGGTTCTAACACCTGGCAGGGCTTTATATATTTTCACTTCCCCCTTATTCAAAATCAGCGTTTGTGCTGTTTTTGAAATTGTAATTCTGGTATCATTTTCA
>CAXBPM010000565.1:0-2604 GCA_963977345.1 uncultured Roseivirga sp. | reverse complement strand
GCTGAAAAAATTACGCTAGAAAAAGACCAAATTTTATCTCTTCGAAAGTATGCCGAAGAGCATAAAACTAAGGCTACTATACAAATCATCAATTCATTCTTGCCGTTTATTGGCATCTGGGTTTTGATGTACTTCTCCCTAGATATCAGCTACTGGCTGACATTTGCCTTGGGTATTTTGAACGCATTTTTCTTAGTGCGAATCTTCATTATTCAGCACGATTGCGGTCATCAGTCTTTTGTTAAGAACAGAACTGCACAAAAAATTATAGGCTACGCTTGTAGCTACTTCTCTACCATTCCATTCAATTATTGGGCTAAATCACACAGTGTACACCATAAATTAAATGGTCAGTTAGAGTTGAGAGATATTGGAGATGTAACCACATACACTGTGGCCGAGTTTCAAGAATTCAGCAAAAGCAAAAGGTTTGGGTACAGGGTATACCGTTCTCCAATTGTAATGTTTCTTATCGGCCCAATCTATTATGTTTTCATTCATAACAGATTAGCTAAAATTAAATTACCTGCCTTTAAGAGTGCCAAAAAGGGAGTGATTTTGAATAACATATTACTCTTAGCAGCTTTTACCATACTTGGTTTCAGCTTAGGTTGGGCGAAATTCCTATTGGTACATGTTACCATTTTAGTCATGTTTTCGATCATCGCCATTTGGTTTTTCTACGTTCAGCACCAACACGAACACGGTTACAAGCAATGGAAAAAGAACTGGGATTATGTTACTTCAGCTTTGAAGGGCAGTACTTATTATAAAATCCCAAGGGTATTCAATTGGTTGACTGGCAACATTGGAATTCACCATGTACACCACTTAAACCCGTTAATCCCTAATTATAATTTAAAGAAATGTATCAAGGAAAACCCTTGGTTGAATCAGTTCCCGACTATAATTGGGTTCAGAGACAGTTTAAAACTTGCCTCGAACAAACTTTGGGATGAAACGCAACAGCGAATGATTTCTTTCAGAGAATTCTACGAAATGGAAAAACGTGGTCTAATTCCCGTACCAGTATCAAATAAATCAAACGGGTAGAACACAATTCAATATAAAAGTCAGGCTTAATCGTTAAGGTTTTGCTTTTCCCTCACCAAATCAAACAAATTCATAAATTTGTTTGATTTGGTGTTTTTATATAATTATTATTAATCATGAATTACGAACTGAGTGGGATTGCCAAAACCACGGCTAACTATATCAACACCACCAATCAGCATGTTTTTTTAACTGGGAAGGCAGGAACAGGTAAAACCACCTTTTTAAAATACATTGTTCAGCACACCCATAAGAAAACAGTGGTTGCTGCGCCAACGGGTATTGCCGCCATTAATGCCAATGGGGTTACCCTCCACTCTTTATTGCATTTGCCTTTCGGGGCCTTTATTCCCGAGCGCATTAACCCTCCAAATACAGGAGTGCAAACTACTACGCTACTTAATCTCTTTTCGAATGTGAGATTCAACGCTTCAAAGCGGGCTATGCTTCGCGAAGTAGAACTCTTGATTATAGATGAAGTCAGTATGCTTCGTTCTGATTTATTGGACTGCATCGACCACATGCTGCGCTACCTCAGAAAAAACAGAAATGAGCCTTTTGGTGGACTTCAGATATTGTTCATTGGCGATTTACTTCAGCTTCCCCCTGTTGTAAAAGACTCAGAGCGGAATGTACTTTCAGAGTATTATAAAAGCAGTTATTTCTTCGATGCGCATGCCCTTCGCGAAGCCCCTCCTATTCATGTAGAGCTGGATAAAATTTACAGGCAAACCGATGAGAAATTCATTCAAATTCTGAATCGATTTAGAGACAACGAACAAAACGCTGAGGACTTAAACTACCTCAACTCATTCTATAATCCTGAAGTAAAAGAAAAGTCGGAAAGCGGGTATATCTACCTGACCACTCACAACCGAAAAGCCGATGAAATTAACGCTAATCGACTAGCAAACCTTCAGTCGAATGCGCATGAGTACAAAGCCGACCAAAGTGGTGATTTCCCTGACAACGCCCATCCTACCAATCCTAAGCTTTCGCTTAAATTGGGTGCTCAGGTTATGTTTATTAAGAATGATGCTTCTGGACAAGGCCAATTTTTCAATGGAAAAATTGGTACAGTTTCACAATTGCGCTCTTCTGAAATTTGGGTAAAATTCGAGGACGGAAATGAAGTTGAAGTCAGCAAGCACATTTGGGAGAACAAACGATACAAACTCAATGAGGCTTCCAACGAAATTGAAGAAAAAGTACTGGGCAAATTTGAGCAGTACCCTTTAAAACTCGCTTGGGCAGTTACAATTCACAAAAGCCAAGGCCTTACTTTCGAAAAGGCAATTCTTGACCTAACCGATGCTTTCACCCACGGGCAAGTGTATGTGGCTTTGTCACGATTAACTTCACTGGACGGGCTAATTCTTGCTTCTCGTTTACCTGAAGCAAACTTTGAAAGAAGTCAGAGTATGAACGCCTTTATGGCGACAAAAAGCAGTCAAGATCAGCTGGCCAATCAGCTGCCAGATTACCAAAAACGATATTACGCAAAACTGTCTGAATCCACATTCGATTTTTCAGGCGTATTATATTCTTTGA
>CAXBPM010000564.1:0-2608 GCA_963977345.1 uncultured Roseivirga sp. | reverse complement strand
ACAAAAAAAAGCCAGCGCCAATAGAAGGTTTATGTTCTTTATTGGGCTGGCTATTATCATTATTATTGCCATAGTGCTTTGGGAAACACTAAGACAACTTCCTTAAATTTTAGAACTTCAAAGCCGCATAGCCTTTCAACTGGTAGGTAGTTAGCGTACTTAACATTGATGTAGCTACCTTGATGCCAGGTGCAAGTTTTTTGTAATCAATATCACGTCCCAAAATGGATTGAGAACAAGCGAATAACTTCACTCCTGCTCCCTCTAGTTCTTTGAAAAGTGGAATATGCGGATTGTCTACTCCGTATTTCGCTTTGTAGGAGTCATTATCCAATGTAGACCAAACAGCCTGTCCGTGAATGGCCAAAACCACCTTTAAATTTTTAGCAGGCACTCCTCCCATCGCATGCAGGTTCAAAAGTCGAGCTACATTCTCTAAGGAATACATTACTGCTTTAGGGTCCTCATCGCCAGTCGCTATATCGATAACAATTTTATACTCCAGTTTCGGGTCAGGCTTTTCTACCGCAAAAGGGGCGTCAAAAATTCCTCCGTAACCTTTAATGATTGGGTTAATTTTTTCTTGTGAAAAACCGATGTTAACGATTAACAAAGCGGCAAAAGCAAAGAGGTATTTATTCAATTTCATCATGCTATTCAGGGTTATTTACAATAGAACCCAATAGACGCATTTTCGAAGAATAAATCAATCAATCTTTTGGCAAAGGGTCAATCCCATTACAAGATCATGCTTTTAAGTGGATAGGTGCTTATGGTGGTGAGTGCATAAGGGCAATAAGCGCGGGCTTTCAAAACAGAGTTGGTTGCTCCAGCATGAATAAGCACCTTAGTGATTGAATTACACATATATTTCAGAAATTAGGGGAATGAGATCACTAAGAATTACCTTGACCCTGATTTTTTCCTGCTGCATTGCTCAATTTGCTTCGGCACAAGACTGGGCGAACTTAGAAAGATTCAGACAGACCAATAGCGAATTGAGTATGCCAAAAAGCAACGAGCACAGAATAGTATTCATGGGTAATTCCATCACCGAAGCTTGGATCAAGATTAGGCCTGAATTTTTCAAAGACAAACCTTATGTAAACAGGGGGATTAGTGGACAAACCACCCCTCAAATGCTAATCCGTTTCAAACAAGATGTGATTGGCCTTGATGCCTTCGTAGTTGTTATTCTGGCTGGAATCAACGACATCGCAGGGAATACAGGTCCTTCTACCATTAAAATGATCACCGACAATATCTTCTCCATGGCAGAGTTGGCGAAAGCAAATGGCATCGAAGTAATCATTTGCTCCGTGCTTCCTGCTGCAGATTTCCCTTGGCGACCGGGAATGAACCCTGGCCCAAAAATGATTGAATTAAACGGTCATTTGAAAGCCTATGCGCAAGAGAATGACTTGGTTTATGTCGATTATTTTTCCGCAATGGTGGACAAAGCCAATGGACTGAAGCAAGAACTTGGCACAGATGGAGTACATCCAAATGCTGCGGGCTACCTCATTATGGAGCCACTCTTAGAACAAGGTATTGCCAAGGCACTAAAAAGAGACTAATACACCTCACGTAAGAATCCGTTTTTATTAAATCTCTTTTTTGTACATTCAAGGAAAGCTCCTTAAACCAAACTGTATGAAAAATCACCTCACGCTCCTGCTTGTCTTTTTTCTATTCTCTTGTTCTTCAGACCCCACAAATGAAGTCTCCATCGATGGGCTTAAAGCGCCCGTAGAAATTATTCGCGATGAATGGGGGCTCAACCATATCTATGCTGAAAACCAACATGACCTATTTTTTGCTCAAGGCTATGCTGCAGCTCAAGACCGTCTTTTTCAGTTCGAAATTTGGAGAAGACAAGCGACTGGAACTGTTGCTGAAATTCTTGGTGAAAAAGAATTAAAACGAGACATCGGAACTCGTCTTTTTAAATTCAGAGGAGATATGAAAGAGGAGATGAACCATTATCACGATGATGGCGAAGAAATTATCACTGCCTACACCGCAGGTGTGAATGCCTACATTGAAGAAGCGCTCAAAAACAAAGAGCAGCTACCAATTGAATTTAAAGTGCTTGGTATCCTTCCCCAAAAATGGACTCCAGATGTTGTTATTTCTCGACATCAAGGGCTCTTAGGGAACATTGGTAAAGAACTGCAAGTAGGCCGAGCCGTTGCCAAAGTGGGTGATGCAAAAGTAAAAGAGCTCTTCTGGTTCCATCCTCAAGACCCAGACTTAACAATCGATGCCAAAATCAACAAAGAATTGCTCTCTGATGACAATATCCTCGAACTATACAACGCTTACCGCACGACTGTGAAATTCGAAAAAGAGGACATCGCTGAAGCCTACCGAAATAGTATTGAAGAAAAGGCTTTGACCTCAATATTCGATGGAAAAAATGATTCTCTTTCCATTGGCAGCAATAACTGGGTAGTAAGTGGTGCAAAAACAGCAGATGGCAACACCTATATGGCCAACGATCCGCACAGGACTATTGCTGTTCCATCATTACGCTATATGGTGCATTTGGTAGCTCCGGGTTGGAATGTAATTGGTGGCGGTGAACCAGAAATCCCAGGAATATCTA
>CAXBPM010000563.1:0-2608 GCA_963977345.1 uncultured Roseivirga sp. | reverse complement strand
TGGAGGTATTGTAAGCTCTTTAAAAGGATGTCCGTATGCCAAATCGGTTCAATGCCGTCCGTAAAAGCGACTGCACCTGCGGTGTGCAAGTCAATCATTTCAGTAAGCTCTTTGCCTTGGCAACCCAAAGTTATGGCAGCTGCAGGATGCAAATTCACATCGGCTCCTTTGTTCCACTTAAGGTAATAGCTAATGCTATTCTTATTCGCAGTAACGGGCTCGGTGTTGGGTAGCAGCAATACATCGGTAAAACCGCCAGCAGCCGCAGCCGCAGAACCTGATTCTAAATCTTCTTTGTGTTCTTTTCCTGGATCAGTAAAATGAGCCCGCATATCGAACCAACCTGGTGAAACCATAAGGTTTTCATGTTCAATTACAGTTCCATCAAAACTAATCTGGTTTTCAATTTTTTTAATGACACCATCTTGAATAAGGATGTCTTTGATCGAATTATGATGCGGAGAGGAAGGGTCGATTACCTTGGCAGCACGGATTAAAATTTCCATATCACAAATATCGGATTAAAATTACTTCCGCAAAAAGAAAAAGAAGCCCAAGCATTAAAGCATATTTCCAAAGGTTGATTCCTTTAATTCCTGCCGTCAATTCGCGATTCACTTCTATTCCATCTTCAGCCTGAATTACATTGATGTTTTTGGCCTGTGCTATGGTCTCCAATTCGTCAATACTATGGCGTTCAATTGACGATTCTCCTTTGGACTGATTGAAAGCAATGGTGCCCAAGGCCGTTTCTCCCTTCATAATGGTGTAATGACCAGCATTCAATTCATCTTTAGGGATTTCCATGATCAAGTTTTTACCAGAAATACGTTGGTCTGGTGTGATTCTATTCTCCCCATCCAATAGTGTCACAATATCGTTAGCGGTTAAATTTTCTTCCAATGGGTACACCATGGTTTGCTCATCCGTGAGATAATAGAGCTTAGAAAGGTTGATTTTACTGCCCAAAGCCAGCTTATACATGACAGGTACAAAAAGAGAGTGACTCGGGAAACTTGTAGCCCCTGCACTAAAATCACTCGAAAAAACATAGGCGTTTCCCAAAGGTAATTCCGCTTTAGAGAGGAATTCTCTGCCGTTCTTAAAGTTCAACACGCCCAATTCGCTATTGATCAATCGGTAAGTGATGGAAGCTTCCGGCATGGCGATGGCCTCGTTCGTATTTTCGAAAACACCATCAAAAAACGGGTTCTGGAAATTAGGTTGCCCCAAGCCCAAGCGTTCATCTGAATCAAACCTTATCGTTAGCCCCAATTGAGAGAAGGTCTGGAAGTTGCTTTCAGCTGATAGAATGATCAACACCGTTCCATTCTTTTCTAAAAAGGTTTTTAGTGCGGAAATCAGTTGATTTGAGAAGTCTGAAAGCTGGTTCAGAATAATAATATCGCTTTGTAGCAATTCATTATTGTCAATGTTATTGGCGTTGAAAGCCTGATAATTGAACAACTCATTGTCAGCATAAAGCTGCTCAATAAAGCCATTGGAATCGGGGCCTTTGACTTCATGCACAATTACCCTTTCAATATTATTAAGGGTTAAAAAGTATTCGTTGTCGAATAGAACTTTAGAGTCGTCAAGGGTGATTTTTGCCTTATCTAATCCCGTGGCAGATTGATCTACCTCGAAAATATGTTCTTTAATTCCATTGGCGGGTACATTTACCAAAGCAGTACTGGACAGTTGATCGTCAAAGAACAACCTGACATTCACGTCTTCAAAATCTTCCGTGCCTTCATTTCTGAGCACGACCTTGAGGTTGTTTTTCATTGCTCCCAACAGAAAGCTATTCTCTAAATAGGCCGTATCAAAATAAAGATTACTATTATTCTCACCTTCAATGGGCATTAAATAGTAGTTACGAAGGGTATCGCTGGCAATACTAGTCAATTCGTTTTCTTTGCTCTTCTGAAAATCGGAAATCAAATAGACATCCCCACGGAAGCCACTGGCCGCAATTCGCGACTGAATTTCATCCATACTTCTTCCCACCCCAGATAATTCCAACTCCGTAAACCTGTCTTTAATAGTAGAGGCTGTATAACTGGTGTTTAAAGAATTTCCGTAACCGTTTTCCAGAAACTTAAACTTGGCCGCTTCAGGGTAAGCGTCCACCACACCAGCAGATAAAGAATAAGCGCGATCGAAGGCACTTTGCTGCGAGCTTACAGGCATATCCATGCTCAGTGAATTATCGAGATAGATCAGCACTTCATCAGACAATTCCTGATCGTTGGCGTTGTCTTTAAAAATGGGCTGCGCGAAGGTGAAAATCAAGAAAGCGATAAACAAGAGCCTTGAAAGTAAAATCAGCAATTCGACAGGCTTCCGCTTAGAAGAACTTTCTTCTTTCACCTTTTTCAATAAGGCGATATTGGAAAACTGCACGCGTTTCACCCTTCTGAAATTAAAAAGGTGAATGATGACGGGAATAGCCAAAGCTAAAAGTCCCCAGAGTACTGCTGGATTGGCAAATGTTAAAACGGTGTATATCGTCAAAGCGGATTTGTTATTCTATGGCTTCAAAAACATAACTACGTAAAAATTGATTTGAATATGTAGTTCTGCTCAAAATTTATTCGAATGGTTG
>CAXBPM010000562.1:0-2610 GCA_963977345.1 uncultured Roseivirga sp. | reverse complement strand
AAATCCATCATACCAAATGTTTTCACGCCAAACAATGATGGTATAAATGACTATTTCATTATTCCAGGTATTGAAAAACTTCCTGGAGCACAAGTGAAAATTTATACCGCATACGGTAACTTACTTTATGCTCAAACCAATTACGAAGAGAACCCTTGGGATGGGGGATTTAATGGCAAAACTCAACCTTTTGGTGTTTACATATATCAAATCATAGATGAGGAAAACCCTCTTGAGTTTATAGAAGGCGAAATTGCTATCATTAAATGAGGAGACTAAACCCATATCGCCTCTTTCTTCTATTTGGACTGACCTTATTCACGAGCAATATTTTTGCTCAGCAGATCACTGAATTTAGCCAATACTTAAATAACACCTATCTCATTAACCCTGCAGCTACAAATATTTCCAATCAATGGAATTTAGATTTCAGTGTCAGAAAACAAGAGTCCATTCGGATAAATGACATTAATTCATACTACATGTCGGCTTATGGGGCAATCAAAAGTTCAAACCCTAGACAAAAAATGAGTAACGGGTTCAGGTTGAACAAGTTTGTAGATAACAGTACCATTAAGGCATTCGATCCCAAACCCATACCTGTTTTAGGCGCCATTATATCCAAAGACAATTTTGGTTTAATAGAAAAAACAACATTTCATGTAACAACAGGGATGCACCTACCTCTGAATGCACGCTATAGTTTAAGCACTGCTGCCACTATCGGTCATGTACAATTAAACGTGAGCGATGAATACTTTGTATTGGAAGATAATGACCTTCCGTTTAACCAATTCATCACTGGTTTTAACAAGGAGAAATTTCTGGACCTTGGCCTCGGCATTTGGCTCTATTCAGACCAGTTACAACTAGGATACGGTATTAAGAGATTATTTTCAGGCAATTCACAGGATCAAGAAAGTGAAGAGGGATTTAAAATAAGAAACCAACACCTCCTCAGCGCTGGATATAGATTTAAAATTAATTCCGATTGGCAATTAATCAGTTCCTTGTTGCACAGAGTGAGTCCTTACGAAAAAAATACAAGCGACTACTCAATGAAATTCATCTATAAAGAAAACCTGTGGACAACGTTTTCCCTAAGGAAAGAGAAAACCCTAGTTTTTAATTTAGGAGTAAAGCTGAGCGATTCTATTTCTTTCAGCTATTCGTATGATCACGGTTCGAAAAACCAAGGTTTGGAAAGCCTCCCCGCAAATGAAATCTCCTTTAGATTCTCAACTTCTTCGTCAAAAAAAGGCCTCAATTCTAAACGTTAAACAAGACACCAAATAAAAAAATCGCTCTAACAAACTGTAAAAAATCATGGCAAATCCAGCAATTAACTATTTAGATAGAGATTCCTCAGGAACTAAAGATCAAATCAACAACTGGGTAAACAATAACAGTTCGTCATTTAATCAAGGTCTTATTTGGAAAGTAGGTATCATCACTTCCGATAAGCTATTAAAAATTCAAAAGTTAATCTTAGAGGATATAGAATGCATTCATTGGAAATATTGGTCTGGTGACACATTTCTCAATGTCTTTGGAATTGTTGGAGAATTAAACAGAAGCCCAATTGTTATAAAATCTGAACATTCAGAATATATATCGAAGGGCTCATATATTTTCATTTACAAAACTCGTGTACTTAGAACGGACTACTTAAGACACATCAGAACCTTTCCTACCAAGCTATCTATTGTCAGATAACTAGCTCACCATATTCACCACCAGCTTCCCAAACGTCCCTCCCTTTTTCATCGCATCAAAAGCAGAAATGATTTCTGAGAAAGGTCGAACTGAATCAAGAATAGGTTTGATTTTATGCTCATTGATGAAGGCTACCATTTGTTCGAATTCTTGATCGTTGCCCATGGTAGAGCCTTGCAGGGTAATTTGATTCCAGAACATGCGGAACATGTCTAGTTTTTGAGGAGTACCATTGGTAGCACCATAAAAAACAATCCTTCCAGAGGGCTTCATCATTTTAATAAAGTCGTTGAGCTGATCTCCGCCCGCGCTATCGATGACTACATCGAAACCACCTGAAGTTTGAAGTGCTTCTTTCTGCCAACCTTCAGCTTTATAATTAAAGCCCGCCTTTGCCCCTAAACCAATGCAGGTTTCAATTTTGTTAGCACTTCCCGAAGTAACATATACATTTGCTTTGGCTGCCAAAGCGTACAACATAGCAAATTGCGCTACGCCCCCACCAGCACCAGAAATCAACACATTTTGACCTGCCTCCACTTGCCCCTGGGTAAACACAGCTCTAAAAGCAGTGAGTCCACCTAAAGGAATAGAAGCCGCTTCTGCCCAACTTAAATGCACTGGTTTTTGATGAATTTTTGAAGCTTCTACCTCTACATATTCAGCCAATATGCCATTGGTAGGCATCCCTAAAATGCTATAGCCTTTAGATTGCACTTTTGGATTATCACCCCAGTTAATATTGGGGTTGAGGATTACTTCGTTGCCGATTAACGCTGATGAAACACCGGCCCCAACTTCTTCTACAATTCCAGCGCCATCAGAACCTAAAATAGTGTTCATCTGAATATTTGGGTATTTCCCTTCCCTGATCCATTGATCACGTCTGTTTAA
>CAXBPM010000561.1:0-2613 GCA_963977345.1 uncultured Roseivirga sp. | reverse complement strand
CCCTGCTTTCAGCCAATTCTCAAGCAACTTATGCCCATGTTCCGTCATGATAGATTCTGGGTGAAACTGTACGCCCTTTACATCATATTCTTTATGACTGATGGCCATGATTTCACCGAGTTCGTCATAGGCGGTGACCTCAAGTTCACTTCCTAAGCCCTCCCTACTCACATTCCAGCTATGGTAATGGCAAATTTCATATTCGCTTGGAATTCCATTGAACAGTCGATCCTCAGGCTTCACCACTTTAATTTTGCTTGAAACACCATGCAGCACTTCGGACATATTATAAAGTGACGCTCCATAGGCTTCGGCAATGGCTTGATGCCCTAAGCAAACACCCAAAATGCTTTTGGTTGCACCGTAACGCTTGATCAGTTCAGGCATAATTCCCGCTTCTTCTGGAATTCCTGGCCCAGGAGAAAGCAAAATCTTATCGTAAGCCTCCACTTCGTCTAGTGTTATTTGATCGTTTCGTACCACGGTCATTTCTGCACCTTCTGCCAACTCACGCAGGTAATGCACCAAGTTGTAGGTGAATGAATCGTAGTTATCTAGTATTAGTATCTTCATTTTGTTCAGTTATCGGTAAATCAGAAATCAGGGGATCAGGAATTCGGATTTGATTCCTTCGATTTTATTAAATAGTTAATATAACCATTGATTATCCTTATGCATTCTTCTACTTGTTCATCGTACTTCTTTGCTAGTTCCTTATTAATGTATCCTTCATCATAAGCAACAGTTATGTGGTCTTGAATTTCAGTCAAAGAACCTCTTGAGACCCTACAAAACTGTATGTTCTCTTGATAATGAAAACGGCCATACCCTTCTGCTAAATTTGCAGTAACCGACCGTGAAGCCCTGATCATTTGATCAACAAGTTTAAACTTCTCCTCGACAGGAAAAGTCTTTGTCAAAGCCGATATATCGCCCCTTAGCACTCGCCCCTTTTTCCAAGCTTCTAAATCCTTAAAACTCTTCATTTGTGTATTCTTTAGTTATTCTACTTATCTAGAACAGAAAGGAATTTCAAAACTGCTATCGTTTACTTAAATCCTGATTCACTGATTTCTAATCCCTGATTACTGATTATCTAATATCCTCAGCCATTTCAATCGCCTTCCTCAACGCTCCTAGTTTATTGTTTACTTCTTGCAGTTCAGAGGCTTTATCTGATTTAGCGACTACTCCAGCACCTGCTTGAAAGTGTAGATTGCTGTTTTTACTTAAGAAAGAACGGATCATAATGGCATGGTTAAAATTGCCATCGAAGCCCATAAAACCGATAGCGCCACCGTAATAGCCTCGTCTGGTTTTTTCATATTCGTTGATTAGCTGCATGGCACGTACTTTCGGTGCTCCAGAAAGTGTCCCGGCTGGAAAAGTACCAGTTACCATATCGGTTGAAAGCACATCGGGATTCAACGTTCCCGTTACCTTCGATACTAAATGAATGACATGAGAGTAGTATTGAATTTCTTTGTAGGTATCCACTTTCACATTCGACCCAGCGCGACTCAAGTCGTTGCGGGCCAAATCTACCAACATGACGTGTTCTGAATTTTCCTTTGGATCATTATGAAGCTCTTTGGCCAACTCGGCATCTGCTTCATCGTTTCCAGTACGTTTGAAAGTACCAGCAATAGGGTGAATAGTGGCCTCGCCATCTTTAATAACTAATTGCGCTTCGGGTGAAGAACCGAATATTTTGAAGCTACCGTAGTCAAAATAGAAAAGGTAAGGCGAAGGATTCACAGACCTTAGGGCACGATATACGTTAAACTCATCTCCCTTAAAGCCCTTCTGGAATCTTCTTGAAAGCACAATTTGGAATACATCTCCTCGGTGACAATGATCAATTCCTTTTTGAATGATGTTCAAAAACTCATCATCTGTATAGTTAGAGCTTTCTTCGGCTACAGTTTTGAATTCGTAAGAAGGGTAGTTCTTATTGTTCACCAAATTGATAATTGGCTCCAAGCCTTTGGGCGCAGTTCCCGCTGGCGAATGTTCAAAAACATAGAGTTCGTTTTTGAAATGATCGATAGCGATCACATAACGATACACATGGTAAAGCACATCAGGAATACCATATTGATCTTCCTTCTTCTCATTCACCGGAATGTTCTCGAAATACTTGACAGCATCGTAGCCGATGTAACCGAAAAGGCCATTATTGATAAATTTATACGGATTATCATCTGACTCGAAGCTTTGCGAAAAAGCACTCAATTCATCGCCAACCTTACTGTTTTCTACCTGATATTGCGTTTCCGCTTGGCCTGGCAACTGCTTTGTCAATTGACCATCCTTCAACTTAAAACTGGCCAGAGGTTCGCAACAGATGTAAGAAAAACTGTTGTCATTCCCATGATAATCAGAGCTTTCCAACAAAATTGGATTCTCGTATTTGTCGCGCAACTTCAAGTAGATACTCACCGGAGTGACCGTGTCTGCCAATAGTTTTTGCGAGGTAGTATTTAATTTAATCTTGTTCATTTTACGGTTCTTCAATGGCCTAAAACAAAAAAAAGCCTGCGTGAAGCAGGCTTTTTAATATCGTTAGATTACGTATAGCATGAGTTCACATCAACTGAGTTCAGTTAAATG
>CAXBPM010000560.1:0-2622 GCA_963977345.1 uncultured Roseivirga sp. | reverse complement strand
ACTACATGCACAAAACTCGATTCCGACTTTGGAATTCCATCCGAAATTTTCGTCCAAGTCTTTCCGTAATCAGCTGTTTTATAAATGTATGGATCGAAATCACCCATTTGGTGAAGGTCAACCGAAATGTAAGCCGTAGCCGCATTGTATTTGGAAGGATGAATATTGGCAATGGTTCCCCAAGCTGGCATACCTTTGATATTGGCCGTAAGGTTCGTCCAGTTTTTTCCAGCATCACGGGTCAATTGTACTTGACCGTCATTTGTTCCCACCCAAATTAAACCTGCTTCTAAAGGCGATTCTTCAATGGCGAAAAGGGTGGCGCCATCAAAAGTCATTAAGTTGTCAATGGCCACTCCACCAGAACTTTCTTGGTGGCTTTTATCATTTAATGTTAAATCTGGACTGATGATTTGCCAGCTTTGACCACCATCGTCAGATTGATGTACAAACTGGCTTCCAACGTAGACTCTGCTTTTGATATGCGTTGAAAAGCTCAAGGGGAAGTTCCAGTGCCAGCGGTATTTCATGTCTTTTGGTGCCCAGCCATAACCTGCTTCTGGCCAAACGCGCACTTCTCTAGAATAACCAGTGCGTAAATCATGTCTTTCTAACCCTCCGTCATAACAACCCGACCAAACAATATTATTATCATTCGGATCTGGCTTCGCGAAGCCACTTTCGCAACCTCCCACGCCTTTCCATAAACCCAAAGGAATGTAGCCTTGCAGCGAATTGCTTGGCCCCATATATGACCAACCGTCTTGTCTGTTTCCGAATACATTGTATGGAACTTGATCATCTACCGAGACGTGGTACATCTGAGCAATCGGTAACACAACACGCTGAAAAGAACGGCCATGATCTAAAGTAATACTTGCACCACCATCGTGTGCTACCATCATTCGATCTGGGTTAGTAGGATCAATCCACATGTCGTGATTGTCGCCACCACCGCTCGGAGGCCTTCTTTCTCTTGTCTTTCCACCATCTAGCGATTGTACAAAACGCACGCTAAGCGAGTACACTTCATCTGGATTTCCTGTACCTACTGCAATTCTGGTATAATAAGGCGCACGCTCGTTCCAATCATGGTCTTGGCTCATCAAGGTCCATGTTTCGCCTTTGTTATCCGATCTCCAAAGCTCTGGGCTATTGATTTCAAATAGGGCATATACCACATTTGGATTACTGTAAGAAACGGCTACTGCGGTTTTCCCCACAGGTCTTTTTTCTCCTCCGGGAAGACCTTTTAAGTTCATCGGCTCCCAAGTGTCGCCACCGTCCATAGAGCGGTAAATGCCACCACCGTTACCACCACTGTTCAAACCCCATGAGTTAATGTGCACAGACCACATGGCAGCATAGAGAATGTTTGGGTTTTTTGGGTCTATGGCTAAGTCGGAAGCGCCTGTGTTTTCGTCAATGAAAAGAATACGCTCCCAAGTATCACCACCGTTTTTACTGCGATAGATGCCTCGTTCTTGCTGTGGGCCGTAAGTGTGACCTAATGATGCGGCATAAATTATCTTGGCATTTGTGGGGTGAACAATTACCCGACCGATACGACCTGTTTTTTCCAAACCTTTGTGTTCCCAAGTTCTACCAGCATCAGGCGAAAAGTAGATACCATTGCCCATGGCATGGGCCGGACGAATGACGAAGGTTTCACCTGTCCCTACCCAAACTTGCTTAGGGTCGGTAGGGGCTAAGGCCACTGAACCTATTGACGAAATATCTTGATCATCGAAGATAGGACGCCAGTTTAGACCCCCGTTTTCGGTTTTCCATAGTCCGCCAGAAGCCGCACCAATGTAATTGACCATTGGATTGCCTGGTTCGCCAGCGATGGCAATGGCGCGGTTGCCTTCTGGGCCAATAAAGCGGAAGCGTTGCGATCCGAATTGGTCATCGAGGCTGGCTTGAGCCGTAGCGAATAACGGAACAATAAAAAGTAAGGCTAAGAGAATGAGTTTGTTGGTACGCATAGTAAGGTTGTTTCTTCAGCAAAAGATAGAAAATATTATTAGGATGAACTGCTTCAAATTTATTTGTGGTGAAATACGGGTTTCGGAATTTTATACATTAAATAATTAACATGTTTAAATATATAAATATAAATAAATTAAAATATGTTAATTATTAATTGTTAACTTCGAAGCCTTGTTCAATCGTTTTTCCATTGACAATGAATAGGAGGGTGTATTTTCCTCTTGGAATGAACTCGTCAAAATTAACAAAATAGGGTTGGTCACTTTCTACGGATTTGAGAATCAGATTCCATCGGTACTGATTAATTCCTTTTTGGCCAGCCAGCTCTTTTGTCCAGATAATGTTTTCTTTTCCATCCTTAATCATCAAACTAATTTTTGCCGCAATGGGCAGATAATAACTAATTGCGGTTCTGGTGAGTGTTTCATAATCAGGGTTTCGATGCGTGTCACCATAAGCAGGTCTTTTAAAATCAGATAGGTCGAAGAGAAAAGGTGCTTGGCTGTTTTCAGGCATTTCATGCAATGGCTTTAAATTTACCCTGTACAGCCCACGGCCATGCGTGGCCACCACTAAATCCATGCTTTTTCTATTGATTTCCAAATCTCCCACGGCTGCCGCAGGCAGGTT
>CAXBPM010000559.1:0-2623 GCA_963977345.1 uncultured Roseivirga sp. | reverse complement strand
CATTGCTTGATTCCTGCGCCTAAACACGTTTTGATTGACCATGATGAAAATGGAAAAATCAGAAGCAGAGTATTTGCTAAAGAGCAAGTGGAAGAGAGTATGCTGAAGATTTTGGGGTACTAAAAGGTGTTTATGTCTTGAGGTGCGGAAGTGTTTAGCCTTCATCAAAAAAATTATCGGGGACTAGGATGCAATCGCAACTTAGTCCCCGATTTAGTTTTAAAATGAGCATGCAAATTCATATTGGCACATCATAGCTATCATGCCTTTGAGTGTGAGTTTCTTTTAAAGATTTAGGGAGGTATGTTTAAGTTAGCTGCTCAATGATATCAACGTTTTGTCTACCTGATACTTATTTAATAACTCTATAAACTCTTTGAAGTCTTGTCCTAAGTCCATTTTGATCAATGTTCTGGTTTCTGAGAGTTTCCAAGGCAGCAATTCGAGCACTCGGGCTTTGGGTAACCCAGTAATCCGCATCATTAGGCTCTTCGCCAAGGTTATGTTTAGATACTACCCTACTCATATTTCGGGCAGGTATTTTATCCAAAGATAACGTCACATTAAATTCTTGCGATTCGCCCATTATCTCTAACTGATGCTTTATAGCTTCGGTAACCTTGGTTTCAATTTCGCTCATATCTGCCCCTACCGTTCTGCAGCCTGACAGGCTCGGAACATAGGCATTAAAGCCATCTTTGTCTTTCTCGTAAATCACCAAATAATTTGTCATGATTCTACTTTTAAACTTCTCCGAAGATAAAAAATATAAGGGTCAAACTGAAATGACAAGGTAACCAAATCGAGAATATGTCACTGTAATATTAGGCTTATTGTGATGACCTCATTTGCCACCATTTGACACATTGACTGAGCGCTAAAACCATTTAATGCAGCTCCTTTTTTGAGCCATTTTTATCATAAACATATGTCTCTTGAATTATTTTGGAGCTTACGATCTCATTCATTTATGATATACCTAAAGAAGGTTTGAGAGCCTCAAAAATCGGAGATGCCACCACGTTAGTGAAAACACCTACACCAATTTCTTTCATCAGGCTTATCAGGTTCATCAATTTAGCCTGTGTCAATTTGCCTCGTTTATTTTGTAACAATGCAGTTTGAACCTCTGAAACTAACTCATCCTTAAGGTCATGTTTAAGTGACTCAATATCCTTAAACAAGGCGCTTAAAAACCCATCAATATCAGCTTTATCACAGTGAACTTCCTGTTTTTGACTCCCATAGGGAGAATCTATCAATAATTGTATGTTTCCAGTTATACCTTCGAAATGAACAGTAGGCGTTGGATGATTACTGACAGATTTACCCTCTCTTTGTCCAAGCCATTTATTAACCAATTCGATATGTGGGTTGGTATCATTACTTTTTCCCAACAGAGGAATAACTTCATATCTGATATGTTTTAAGAAAATTTCAGATTTATTCCCTTTTCTCATATACATGTCCAAGTGATGATCCAAAAGTTGATCTATCTCATAGATAGGTTTAAACTTTCGAATCATGTATACAAAATCTTTAAGGTAATCTTCAGGTACTGTAGCCCTATATGTCGTATTACTAACATACTCAGTACTTTCACCCCATGCCCCCCTTCTTACTGGAGTTCCAACAGTCATTAAATGCCTTTCCGAACCATAGTTTGTTAATTGAAATCTTCCTTGAGGTTTTTGGCCTTCTTCAGATATATCATAAAATTCCTTCACACCAAAATATTGAGGTTAATAAGGTTTAAGTTAATTCTTTCCATTTAGATTCTCAAAATCCACCTCATTCTTTTCTATACACGATGTCTAAATTCATGCTTAAATTCTCCCACCACCATCTCCAAATCACGGATCAATAACTCTGACCTTAGCTATATGCACACCCAAGCCCTTCACTTATACATTTTTACTATTTTGCTTCCTTCTCAAAGTAAGGCCTTCACATTTTCTGGCGGGCGACCTAACACCGCTTTATCTCCTTTTACCACAATTGGTCTTTCGATTAGCTTAGGGTATTCCACCATCGCAGCAATCCATTCGTCTTCGGTTAGGGTTTTACCCTTGAACTGTTCTTTATAAATCGCTTCGGATTTACGTACGATTTCCTCAGCCTTCATCCCTAGTTTTTTGAGAATATCGCGTAATTGATCCTCGGAAGGGGTTTCTTTCAAATACTCTACTATGGTAAGCAATTCACCACTTTCTTCAATTAACTGAAGTGTTTGCCTACTTTTCTGGCAACTCGGGTTGTGATATATTTTCAACATATTTTCAGGTTTTAATTTTCTAATTACGCAATTTTAAAGAGTGCTGTTCATCTCTTGAATCAGCTTGATCTAACACTTCAAAAATAGAAATATGACCGTTGACTTACGTTATCCAATTGGAAAATTTGATCCTCCCGCCAATATTACGTCTTCTGATGTTCACGGATACATTCAAAGAATTAAGGATACTCCTGAAAAACTCAAAAAAGCGGTTGAAGGTTTAACGGAAGATCAACTCAACACCCCTTATCGCCCCGAAGGCTGGACAGTAAAACAAGTAATTCACCACGTGGCAGACAGTCATATGAATGCTTATATCCGCTTCAACTGGGCTTTAACAGAAGATTC
>CAXBPM010000558.1:0-2624 GCA_963977345.1 uncultured Roseivirga sp. | reverse complement strand
ATTTTACTTATAGAAGATAATGAAAACGATGTATTCCTGATAATGGAGTACTTAAAATTGATTGGGTTTTCAAATGCTAAAGTCACAGCATTAGCTACTTCTAAAGAAGTGAAAGAGGTTTTGAAAGAGAAAACTTTTGATTTAGCACTGCTAGACCTTACACTACCTGACACGACAGGAATTGCTAGTTTTGAGTCACTGATGAGTTGCTCTCCTAAGTTCCCCATTATAGTACTTACGGGAGTGGAAGATCAAGAAATAGCTAGAAAAGTAATCCATAAAGGGGCGCAGGATTATTTGGTAAAAGGAACTTATCAACCAAAAGACCTGATGAAGTCCATTGAATACTCTATTGAACGATACCAGTGGTATATGGATCGATACAAAATGGAGAAGAACTACATGAATGCCATTATTAAAGGAGCCGAAACTGAAAGAACTAGGATTGCAAGAGATCTACACGATGGAGTTGTTCAAACCCTAACTATAAGTTTATTGACCCTAGACCTTCTCATTAAGAAAAATCCTGGTTTTAATGAAGACAACAGTCTTTTGATTACGAAATCAAGAAAGCATTTAAAGAACTCTGTGGATGAAGTTAGAAATATTGCCCATTCACTAATACCAAATGCGATTCAAAATACTGGGTTGAAATTGGCCTTGAGTGAATTAATGGAAGACATTCGATCATTGGCCAGCATCAATGTCGATTTCAACTATGACATTGTTTCAGAAAATCTTTCTGAAGATAAGTACATGACGGTCTATAGAGTTTTGCAGGAAATTTTCAACAACATGATTAAGCATGCACAAGCCACACATTGTTCGGTCTCAATAGTGCAAAAAGAAGACCTTATCAATATTCAAATCATGGACAATGGTTTGGGCTTTGATCTTAGTGCTATCAAAAAAAACAAATCGTCCTTTGGTATCGATAATATTGAAAGTAGAATAAAGCTATTGAATGGCACCTGCGTCCTTAGCTCTAAAGTAGGAGCGGGGACTTCATATAATATTAGCTTCCCTATGGGCTGAAAGAACTTACCAATTCAAAAACATTAAGGAATTTAAAGATCAATTGTGCTTACTGGTATTTTATGTAATTTCGATGCTTACTAAAAAATCAAATGGCTGTAGAAATTACCACCGCACTCAAAGAACTGACGGGCGAATTAAATGACAAGAGTTTTAATGCTTCAAATTACTTAGGAAGCATTGGTTCCGAAGAAGTTGTGAATGCGATGATTGCATTGCTCGATGACTCAAACCCTGAAACTCGGTTTATGGCTGCCAGAACATTAGGGCTGGTTGAAAATAACTCAACAGCATTAGCTGCACTTTTTGAGACTTTTAAGAAAAGGGAAAACAGCGAAATATTAGGCGATTTGTTAATGTCCCTCGAGGGTTTCGATGTGAGCGATAATTATGTTGAAATCTTCAAACTATACCTTTTTGGGAGCTTTAAAGTCTCGCGTATTGCTGAAGACTTATTAGACCATAAAGAATTCAACATTACACCTCGTGTGTTGAAAAAGGCGCAAAAGCACTGGGTTCATTATTCTAACAATGTAAAACAAGATGAAGCCTTCACGCTTCAGAAAATAGAAGTAGAAGAAAGGTTAAGCGATCTCAAAGGATTTATAGAGAGTGCGGAAGGAGAAAATCAATCAACTGATTGATCCAACGTTCAACCGATTAGCCAATTTTTTTCTTTTATTAAGCAGTAATCTTTATCTTCCAATCGCTTAGCATTTCAGTTTTCATTTTTTAACAATTCTTCATTCCATGAAATATTCACGAACAGTTTCTTTAGCCATAGTTAGCCTTGCTGTCTTGGCCTCTAGTTGCATTCTCCAGAAAGATGAGATCCATCTTTTTAATGGTAAAGACCTTGGGGGTTGGGTCAATCACGGTGAAGAAAAATGGTATGTAGAAGATGGTCTCTTAATTTGCGAAAGTGGGCCAGCAGCCCAATACGGATATCTTTCTACAGTAGATTTTTACGATGACTTTGAGTTGACATTAGACTTCAAGCAAGATGCCAACGGCAACAGTGGGGTGTTTATCAGGTCCACAGTAGAAGGTACAAAAGTAAGCGGATGGCAAGTGGAAGTTGCCCCTCCTGGAGACAATACAGGTGGTATTTATGAATCATATGGACGTGGTTGGTTAATTCAGCCTGACCCTGAAAAAGACAAAGCCCTGAAAATGGGAGAGTGGAACACCATGAAAATCAGGGTTGTAGGATCAGAAGTGACTACTTGGTTAAATGGTACTCAAATGGTCCACTTAGTGGATGAAAAAATTGGCGCAGGTAAGGGAGCAATTGCCCTTCAAATCCATGATGGCGGTGGGATTAAAGTGAGTTGGAAAAACATTGTTTTAAAGAAACTAGGGGAATAGTAATAACTCTGATTAAGTACCTAAAAGAGTAAGTCATCCCGTAGGGATCTTTTTCAGCAAAAGCCTTTATTATGTGAAAAGATTTCTCCCCTTTGCTGCGAAATGACATACTAAAACCAGTTCTGCGTAACGAGAAAAACAAATTGAACACAAAATCAATAACCATAAACATGAAAAAACTCTTTCTACTTACTTTTTTGGCCGCAACAGTTTCGGCCTGT
>CAXBPM010000557.1:0-2627 GCA_963977345.1 uncultured Roseivirga sp. | reverse complement strand
CCCATAGAGAGTTCGAAGCTACCAGGCACCATTTTCTTAACAATGTTGTCCTTGCTCACTCCGTTGGCAATTAGCGTTTCATATGCGCCTTGATAAAGCGATTCTGTTACTTCTTCATTCCACTCTGAAACCACAATGGCGAACTTCTTCTTACCCATATCGGTAATATTTTTATCGCTGTAATCGCTAAGACTTTTAAGGTTTGATGCCATAATGTTGATTGTGTATTGCTGTAAAGGTTATTGATACTATAGAATTGTGCGCTTGAGCCCCGTACTAAATAAAAAAGGTAAGACCTTTCGACCTTACCTTCATTGTTAATTTTTTTGAATTAAGAAATTAACTCCCGGCAAGGCCTTCTAGGCGAGCCTTATGCTTTCGTGCGCTAGCGTACTCAGCAGTTCCAAAGTGATTCTTAATAATATTGTCTAAAGGCTTAACAGCCGCTTTAAGGTCTCCTTGTTTTTCATAAGCCAAAGAAGCTTTCAATAAATACGCTGGAGAAAAAGCATCGTCATCAGCAGTGCTAGCCGCTTTTTCGTATTGGCTTGCCGCATCACTGAAGTTACCCAATTCCATGTAAGCATCACCTGTTAACTTATAAGCTCTCGATTGAATCAACTCTTCTGATGAGCTGAAGTTCTTTAAGTGATCTAAAGCCAACTGAAATTGCTGCTCCTTTAAATAGATTACACCAGTATAATAGTTAGACAAGTTTGCCGCTTCTGTACCGCCATAAATATCGATGATGCTTAAGAAACCAAGGTTTCTACCATCGCCATTCAAGGCCAAATCAAGGCTGTCTTGTTCGAAATAATACTGCGCCTGAAACATGTCTGCTTGAGCGGTTGTATTCTTGCTACTCTTGGTATAGTTGATGAAGAAAACAGCGCTGGTAATTACGATAATTACCAAACCCACTATCATCCCAACAAAACCTGCTGGTCCTAGCTCTTTCTTCATTTTTCCAACTGTTGAGTTGGTATTGCTATGCGTGTCGTGTGCTTCTTCTGAAGTCTTTTGTGCCATCTCTTGAAAATTAGGTCGCAAATATAAGGAAAATGTTGAACAACAAGGGATTAAATCCTATTCGGTGATGAACGGGTAGTCCTGTTGTACGTAAACGTCTTTGTAAGCCTCAGACGGATCAGGATAATCTGATTCTTCTGCAAACTTAACTGATTCTTCCACAGTAGCTTTGATCTTCTTATCTATATCTTTTAACTCTGCTTCAGTAGCCCATTTGTTTTCCAAAATCTTGGCCCTTACTTGCTCAATTGGGTCTCTGTCTTTGTATTCGTTCAGTTCTTCTTTCGTTCTGTATTTCGCTGGATCGGACATTGAGTGTCCTTTGTAGCGGTAAGTTCTGAACTCCAATAAAGTTGGTCCATCACCTCTTCTTGCTCTGTCGGCAGCTTCTTCAACCGCAATGTGAACGTTTTCAGGGTTCATAGCATCTACAGCTGCAGAAGGCATGTCGTAAGATTCGCCTAAAGTATGAAGGTCAGTTACGTTAGAAGTTCGTTGTACCGAAGTTCCCATGGCGTAACCATTGTTTTCGATTACGAAAATTACAGGCAGTTTCCATAACATGGCCATGTTAAGCGCTTCGTGGAATGCACCTTGACGCACAGCACCATCACCCATCATACAGATACAAAGCTTACCTGTTTTATTATATTTTTCGGCAAAGGCAATACCAGCACCCAAAGGCACCTGGCCACCTACAATACCGTGACCGCCCATAAATCCAACTTCTTTGTCGAACATGTGCATTGAGCCACCTTTTCCTTTAGAAACACCTGTTTCTTTGGCCATTAGTTCAGCCATAATTGCATTTGGGCTTGTTCCTAAAGCCAATGGCTGACCGTGATCTCTATAGGCAGTAATCCACTTATCTCCCTTTTCCAAGGCAGAAACTGAACCACTAGAACAGGCTTCTTGTCCAATGTACAAATGACAAAAACCTTTAATTTTTTGTTGTCCGTAAAGCTGTCCTGCTTTCTCCTCGAACCTTCTTTGTAGCAACATGTTCTCGAACCAGAACATATAAGTCTCCTTAGAGAACTTTGTCGCCTTTGTTGCTTTTGCTTTAGATGTTGCTTTAGTTGCGGCCATTCGTCAATATATTTGAAGGAAATCTCCGTTTCCTTTGCTTGTACAAGTTTAAATCGGAGTGCGAAAATAAGACAAAAACGTTCAACTTCGAAATTAATGCATCTCGAATCTCTCGGCCTTAACAATTTCAAGAACTACGAAAGTTTAAAGATCGACTTTTCGAAGGAAATCAACTGCCTTGTGGGGAAGAACGGAAGCGGTAAAACCAACCTGCTAGACGCCATTTATTACCTCTGCATTACCAAAAGCGCCTTTAACCCACAAGACGTCCAATGCGCCCTCCACGGACAAGACTATTTTTCATTACGAGGAAAAATTATTCTAGGCGACCGAACTCACACCCTAGTTTGTGGTTTACAACTGGGAAAAAAGAAATTAATTAAGCTGGACGAGAAGCCTTATAAGAAAGCGAGCGAGCATATTGGTAAGTTTCCGGTGGTCCTTATTGCCCCTAATGACACCGATGTCATCCGGAATGGCAGTGAAGACCGAAGGAGGTTTTTTGATGG
>CAXBPM010000556.1:0-2636 GCA_963977345.1 uncultured Roseivirga sp. | reverse complement strand
AACGACAGCTTCAAAAACTATGTGTTCGTCAATAAAATGACTTTCCAAAAAGATGACGTCATAGTACTGTATACCGATGGCATCTCAGAAGCATCTAATCATTCTGGCGAGGAATTTGGTTATGACAGAATGAAAAAGATACTGAACGACAACGCAAAGTTCGATGCCGTTTCAATTCAAAAGACATTTATTAAGAGGCTCTTTGAGTTTTGTGAGGATAAAAATTTAAATGATGACTACACTATGGTGGTGATCAAGTTCAAATAAAGAACGTATAAAAGCCTATGTTAGAGATTGTACAGACCAATGAAAACAATTATATCTCCATTGCCGTAACAGGAGATGCAGACGCCAGTTCTTCCATCAAGTTGGACAAAGGGCTTCGATCGGCTTTTGACGAAAACCATAGTAACATCATAATTGATTGTACTAATCTTAACTATATTTCTTCCGCTGGACTGGGCGTATTCATGTCTTACATCGAAGAAATAAATCAAACCAATACCACTTTTGTTATTCATGGCCTATCCGAAAAGGTGCTCAAAGTTTTTGGCATCCTCGGCCTAGACCAATTGCTTATACTCAAAAACACAAAAGAAGAAGCTTTAGCAGAGATAAATGGCTTATAGTTTTAACATACCCTACAGCAAAAACAAACTCAGGTTGATGCGAAAGTTCGTAACCGAAGTGTTACACGAGCATTCAGTCCCTGATATTGAAACCAATATGATGGTATTGGCGGTGGATGAGGTGTGTGCAAATATTATTATTCACGGTCAATGTTCAGACCTTGAAGATTATGTAAAAATTTCCATCAGCTTTAATAAAGAAGGCGTTTGGTTCGATATTATCGATAAAGGAGCTGCCTTCGACATTATAAAATACAACGAGCCTATTTTGGGCGATTTAATTCGAACCAAACAAAAAGGAGGCGTAGGTATTATGTTGGTGAAGAAAATCATGGACAAAATTGAATTTGATTCAAGCCCAAATCAAAACACTTTGCGCCTATTCAAAAAAGTGACCTTCCAAAAGTAACCATACCATGCGTTTCCTAGTATTATTGATTTTCTGTTTATACTCTGTTGCCCCAGTATTGGCTTTCCAAGACAACACCAGTGTGGCTAAAATAAATGGGACCCCAATTTCCAAGGCGGAATTCCTCTATGCTTTCCAAAAAAATCAAAAGGCAAATACGCCAATCGTTTACGATTCGCTTGAAAAATATTTGAACCAATACATTGATTTCAAACTGAAGGTATTGGCTGCCAAAAAAGCTGGGATTGATGCTTCTCAAACTTTTAAAGACGAGTACAGCGGATACATCGCTCAAATTCAAAAACCTTATTTCCAAAACCCTGTATCAGAAGAGAGTCTTATTTTAGAAGTCTACGATCGACTGAAGTATGAAGTGAATGCTTCACATATTCTAATCCGCATAGCCAATGATTCCAACCCAATGGATACGCTAGCGGCCTACCAAAAAACGGACAGCCTTAGAATCTTAGCTGAAGACGGAGCTGATTTTGCTCTTTTGGCTAAAAACAACTCACAAGATGGATCGGCCAAAGATGGTGGAAGCCTAGGTTGGTTTACTGCCATGGCCATGGTTTACCCCTTTGAAAATGGGGCATATGAAACACCTGTTGGAGGAATTTCCAAAATCATCCGTTCGCAATTCGGCTATCATATTATTAAAACAAATGATAAAAGACCAGCCAAAGGCCGAGTGAAAACATCTCACATTTTCTTAACTAAAAACGGGCGTTCAAGAGAAAGCGGAAACCAGTTGATCCAAACCATTTACGATTCCATTCAAAATGGCGGTGATTGGAAGGCACTTTGCAAACAATTTACAGACGATAGCCAGACGCAACTCAATGGTGGGTCTCTTCCTTTTGTAGGTACAGGAGAACTTCCAGAAGAGTTCATGAAGGTAGCTTATAGTATAGAAAACCCCGGTGATATTGCACCTCCTTTAGAAGCTTCATACGGTTGGCATATAATCCGTCTCGATGCAGTAGAACAAATGCCCTCATTAGAAGAGTTGAGACCTAAGATTTCTGAGAACATCAGGCGTTCGGGTAGAAATCAATTATCGCCAGAAGTGCTAGTCAATAAACTAAAGCATGAAAACGGCTTTGAACAGGATTTACCTAGACTTCAGAACACCATTGCTCAAATTGCAGCTGTGGGCCTACCGAATATAGATTTAGCCAACTTATCCACCCAAACCATTTTCAAAATTGGGGAGAAAGAAGTACCCTACTCCGACTTTTTCAATTCATTAGGAAACGCGAATCAGATTACCTTGACCTCAGTATGGAATCGATATAAGCTTTTTGAACGAGAGCAAATCATTCTGCATGAAGATGGCCTTGCACCACAAAAATATCCGGAATATGGGTTTTTATTGAATGAGTACAAGGAAGGATTAATGCTTTTCGAAATTATGGAAAAAGAGGTCTGGAATAAAGCTGTGGAAGATAGTATTGGTCTCAACACTTTTTTCAATACAAACAAAAAGAACTATTCAGCCCCAGAAAGAGCCTCCGTATGGGTAATTGAATCTGCCAATTCCGAAAACCTCGATAAGATGCTAAGCACTTTTAAATGGAACAAGAGTATGCCCTTTG
>CAXBPM010000555.1:0-2643 GCA_963977345.1 uncultured Roseivirga sp. | reverse complement strand
ATTACCTGATTACCTGATTACCTGATTACCTGATTACCTGATTACCTGATTACCTGATTACCTGATTACCTGATTAACTCAAAATACAATGCTAAAAGCCAATTTGTTACCGATACTGAGAAGTTTTAAGAAGAACAAAGGTTATACCGCAATCAATATTGCGGGTTTGGCTATTGGTTTTGCTTCTGCTATTCTCATCGCTATTTATGTGAATCAGGAATTCACATACGATAAGCATTTCAAAGACCATGAACGCACATATCGGATCAGCCATAGCACATTTGCGCTGGCCTCGGTAGCGCAATTGAGTTACCTAGAACAGAACATGGCGGGAGTGGAAGCTTGGGTAAATGTAATGCCCAACCCTAGTAGCACTTTAAAATATAATGGAAGAGGCTTTATTGAAGAAAACACCTTCTATGCCACTAAAGACTACCTCAAAGTTTTCGATCATAAGTTTGTTTTAGGCAATCCTAATACGGCACTAGATGATATTGGCGGACTGATTCTGACGGAGTCCATGGCCAATAAAATGTTTGGCAATGCAAATCCATTGGGCGAATTGGTTGAAGTGGCCACTCAAATGTCCATCGAAAATTATCAGGTGACAGGTGTTGTGGAGGATCTACCTCCCAATAGTACGCTGAAATTTAATGTGATGGCGCGTTTGCCGCAATCGTTCGAAGATCAAATAAAAGATAGCTTTTCCTTTACTACGGGCTATTCCTATTTCAAAACAGAAACCGCCTTACCTGTCGCTGCTGTTCAAGCTCAAACCGATGAGATCTTCGCGAAGCGGAATTATGATCTCTACGGTTCAGAAGAGGATTTCGAGACTTATTTTGAGCAAGTGAGGGCTTACCAGCCTATAATTATGAATATCACGGATGTTCATTTAGAGTCGAATGTGCAGTTTGAAGCTTCGAACCCAGGCAATAAAAGCTACCTCTATATATTCTTGGGCATCGCCATTTTTATACTTGTATTGGCCGCCATTAACTACGTGAATTTGGCCACCGCTCAGGCTTCCAAACGCGCCAAGGAAGTTGGGGTGAGAAAGGTATTAGGTTCGGTGCGCAGTCAGTTGATCAGCAGGTTTCTGACAGAATCAGTGGTGTTGGCTTTGAGTGCTGTAATTCTTGGTTTGGGCCTGGCGGAAGGAGCACTGCAGCTTATGTCGGCCGCTGGGTTCCCTAATTTCGATGTAAGTATTATTGATTACCCCAATTTGATTGCGATCACACTGGGCGTGGCCTTAGTTACTGGCCTTGGCGCTGGTATTTATCCTGCTTTGGTGCTTACCTCTTTTAAGCCCGCTTCGGTGCTTAAAGGCGATTATCGCTCAGGTGAAGGAAGTAAATTTTTCAGAAATTCATTGGTCGTTTTTCAGTTTGTGGTTTCCCTGTCCTTGGCCATTTTTTCAGTTTTTGTTTACCAACAACTCAATTACGGACTTACCAAAGAATTGGGCTTCGAAAAGGAAGGCGTGATCGTGGTTGATAATTCTAAATCTCAGTTGGGTGGAGAAGATGAAAATGTAAATGCCTTTAAAAATGAAGTACTCAAAATTCCTGCAGTAAAGAATTTCTCAGCCAGTCATTATAGCATGATTGGCAACCTACCTCTTTCTTCTGTAGTAGAAATTGGTGGAGAAGAAGCTGCTTACAGGGTTCAGTATAAATATACCGATGCAGAGTTTGTACCCACCATGGGGTTCAAAATTATAGAAGGAAGAGATTTTGACGAGGCCATAGATGGAGACTTAGAAGCGATTATTGTCAATGAAACATTAGCAAAAATGATTGGCGATGGGCTGTATGAAAAGCATTTCAACGCAGGGAATAATGGAGACGATTTAAAGGTAGTAGGTGTGGTTGAAGATTTCCATTATGCCGATTTTAGTAAGGCTATCGGCCCAACGGTCTTCTTTAAAAGAGATTATACATCCCAGTTCAATATTAGGTTGGAGGGGAAAGAAGTGGGGCAAACGATTAAGGAAATTGAAGCACGATATGCCCAGTTTACTAGTGAACCACTGGATTTCTACTTCTTCGATCAGCGATTTAATACCCTTTTTAGTGGAGAAAAGCAGATGAGCCAGATCATTACCATTTTTACTGGTTTGAGTTTGTTTGTGGCCCTTTTAGGCCTTATTGGTTTGATCAGTTATAAGTTAGATCAACGCATTAAAGAAATTGGAGTACGTAAAGTTTTGGGCGCCAGTGTGATGCAAATACTCAAGCTTTTCTCTACAGAAATGGTCAAGCTGATTGGTATTGCGCTCTTAATTACGGTGCCTTTAGGCTTCTATATGACCGATTTATGGTTGAATGGATTTGCCTACCAAGTAGAAATTGGAATAATGCCTTTTGTGGCCGTTGCCGCTTTCGGCTTATCCATTACACTTTTGATTGTATTTCTAAGAACATTAAAAACAGCACGAATGAACCCTGTGGAATCGCTGAGAAGTGAGTGAGGGAGCATGAAGTTGGAAGACCGAAGAAGGAGGAGGAAAGTTGATCAGAAAATCAGAAAATCAGGAAAAAATTGATCAGAAAACAGGAAATCGGGGAACTCTCTACCTACAAAAAAGTTCGCTTTAACTGATAACTGATAACTGATAACTGATAACTGATAACTGAT
>CAXBPM010000554.1:0-2653 GCA_963977345.1 uncultured Roseivirga sp. | reverse complement strand
ACTAAACTTCAGCAATCGGGGCCATTGCTCATTACCCACTGGGGAATGAGCGGCCCAGCCATATTAAAAACTTCCGCTTGGGGGGCTCGGGTATTGGCAGACCTTAATTACAATTTCAACATTCGGGTGAACTGGTTAGGAACAATGAATGAGGAAGAGCTGAGAACTTGGTTTGTCAATTCACTTCAAACCATTGGGAAAAGGAAAATCAGGAATAAGAATCCGTTGGACTTGCCAAATCGACTTTGGGATTTCTTTTTAGAGAAAGTAGAAATTGATGGTGAAGGTATTTGGACTGAAATTGGTAAGAAGAGCCTCAATAGATTAATCAATCTCCTTTTGAACGATACCTATGAGGTAAAAGGAAAAACGACTTTTAAGGAAGAGTTTGTGACCTCGGGAGGTGTGGCCTTGGCCGATGTTGATTTCAATACCATGGAAAGTAGGAAATGTCCAGGTTTATTCTTTGCTGGAGAAGTGATTGACGTGGATGGCGTAACTGGAGGCTTTAATTTTCAAGCTGCTTGGAGTACAGGTTTTGTAGCAGGGAAACCTTCAGTATAGATTTATCAGGCACAAAAAAAGAGCTCCTGATTCCTCAGAAGCTCTTTTGAGTTTGAATTAAAAACTCAAATTAGATTTTAACAAGCTCTGCTTGAATGCTGTACTTGTCTATGATACGTTGTGTAAACTGCATGCTTCCGTGGGGAACATAAATCTGGAATTCACCACTTTTCATTTTAGCCAACAACTCAAGCACTTTCCATTTACTGGCTAATTCACTTGGGTCTACATCTTTCTTAGAGATTTCGAAGTACCCCTTTCCGCCCCATTTCTCAGCAGTAATGTCAGGAATCAATTCAGATTCGTGATTTTGGCCTACGATACTTGCAGGTACTTCATAAGGTTCAATAGTTGCTTTTATGTCAGTGAAACCTCTGCGCAAAAGCTTACTAATTACTTCTTCAATTTTCTCATCGTACTTTGAACCTTTAGATTCTGCTGTCATAACTTCTTTTTTGGATTAGAAACCCGTTCAATTAAACAATATATTCAAAAAAGCAGGATTGACGTTTGTCGATCAAATCCCTCCTTTAGTAAATTCTAATAGATTTTAATTTCCCTCCGGTGGGGTAATCATTATATGAGCCCGGTGTGTTCCAGGAAACATCAACCACGGATGGCCAGGGCCATTTGGTCTTAGAGGTAATCCTGTAGACGCTTGAGTAGCTTGAGGTGTATAGATTACATATCTATAATTCGCACCTTCAATCTCCTCTGTTTCAGGATTGTATTTGGCATCTTTGCCATAATAGATATGGAGTACAGAACCATAATTAGGCATTTTTAAAGTGCCCGCTTCTGCTTCTTCTTCTCTCATAGAGAGTATATCTGCTCTGCCTTTACCTTTTGATTTTAACTCACGGCCACGGGCCATGAAAGGTTCAGTATCAACTCCGTAGCACACTACTTCAAATCCTTCTTGATTTGGGTCATCAGAGCGAACAATAAAACCGTTTGTTCCCTCACGCAAGGTGATGAACTTTCCGTCATTATCGAATCCATAAACATGAGCACCGTCTCTTACTTCAGCAGGCGCGGCAAGTAATGCCATTTTTATTTGATCAGCCTTGTTGTCTTGAGCATTGCAGCTAGCACAAAGGATTACAAAAAAACAAAATGGTATAAATTTCAGGGATCTCATTGGCGCAGATAAGCCGCAATATACGAATAGTCTCGCATTTTACAGAATATAATACTTAATAGAATTAATTAAGAATAAATAAATGGTTATGTTGGAAGGTTTTTTAAAAATAAATAAGCTTCACTTTAGTGCATCAAACCCTGAAAGCATTAAAATAGATGTCGGCCAACTTAAAAATTTTGTCATCTTTAGCCTCATCCATAAACTCTCCATATGAATCAATCAATTTACCGTTCTGTTAATTATTCCAAGACCCTGATTACGGAGTTAATGATTCCTTCTTATGCCAATTTTGGCGGGAAAATTCACGGAGGGACTATTCTATCTTTAATGGATAAGGTAGCTTATGCTTGTTCTGCAAAGCATGCAGGTGGTTATTGTGTTACTGCTTCAATGAATGTGGTTGATTTTTTAGCACCCGTTGAAGTAGGTGATTTAGTGCATTTACATGCTTCTGTAAATCATGTGGGTACTTCTTCTGTAACGGTTGGAATAAGAGTGGAGGCAGAAAGTATCATCACAGGAGAAATTAGACATACGAACTCTTCTTACTTTACAATGGTACGTTTGGATGCCACTTCTAAAAAAGCAATCCCTGTTCCTGGCTTGACACTGGAAACCAGAGAAGACATGAGAAGGTTTTTAGAGGCGATGAAAAGAAAAGAACTAGTGCAAGAGTATAAAGCCAATTTCAAAAACACCGTGGATGGTTTAGACCTTGATCATATTGAAGAATTGTTGAAGGATCAGAATTGTCAAATTCAAAGTGCTTGAAGTTTGATAGATTCGGTTTTAGCCTAGTCGCCTTCCTCCTTTAATTATTTAACTAAAGGAAGAAGGCCACGGATCGAACGGTACTTAAATTCTGACTTATTGTGGTCCAATACTGGCCTTTGTCCATTGAAATATAGAGGTTTCCATTGTTTGTGCCGAAGACCAAAGCATTAT
>CAXBPM010000553.1:0-2655 GCA_963977345.1 uncultured Roseivirga sp. | reverse complement strand
CGAAGTGGCCAATATGAACAAGGCTTCTTTTTGCCGCTATTTCAAGCAACACACCCGCAAAACCTACATCGACTTTTTGAACGATTACCGTATTGGACAAGCCTGCAAACTGCTGCTCAATAAGGACAATACGGTTTCCCAAGTCTGCTACGAATCTGGCTTTAGCAACCTCTCCAACTTCAACCGAAAATTTAAAGAAGTAACAGGCAAAACTCCAAGGGAGTATAGGGGGAGTTAGCTGGAATTTTGAATGAAAACGATTTACGATTTACGAAGTGTTTTTATCTTGCTACTTCTTAACTCAGTTCAATATGAATGAAATCCAACTTACCGGGGGTGCAAAAATTGGAATGATCAATTGTAGTATTCCGTTTGCTACTCTGTCCATTTCTGAAAATGAGCTACAGTTGACCACTACTTTTGGAGCAAATTTGATTTTTCAGACAGAAGATATTGTTTCCATCAAAGAATATACCGTATTGCCAATTATTGGACAGGGAATCCGGATAGAGCATAAAGTTTCTGAGTACAAAGAGGATGTTGTTTTTTGGACGATGAAAAAGCCTGCCGAGGTAATTAGGGAAATTCAGAGGGTTGGATTTTTAAACAACAAACCTCATGAGCAGAACACGCCAATAAGGAGGCAGAAAAGCATTGGATTTCCGGTGAAACTACCTTTTGTCATTGGTTTATTTGGCCTTTGGAACCTATTGTTCTTGTTGGGTGTAATTGACATGTTTAACGAAAAGGCATTTTTTCTTCCTAAGGGGGATGCCATTTTAGCTTCCTTGGTGCTAATATTCTTTACTTCCTTATTCACTTTAGTCTCTCCCTTTTTTAGAAAGTTAATTTTAAAAGAAGGCGCAGTTTATCGTGAAGTAAAGAAAATGGCGCTGTTTATTTTATTTATAAGCGTGGTCATGCTGGTCGTGTTTGGCTTTTTCTTTAATCTAGAAGACTTTGCTTTAAGCCCTTGAGGATTCAAATAAGTAACAGGCAAAACACCGAGGGGGTATAGGGGGAGTTGACCAAGGAATAAGAATTACTTTTTATCTCTAACCCATAGAGAGTAAGCCAAATCCAAATTAAAATAGGAATCACCTTCACCTGCTACTAGGCTCGGGGTAAAAACGAAATAACGCTTGCCAGGAAAAACCAAGCTTAAGCCTAAGGATGAGGCAGTACTGCTTCCTGATAAGGAAAGTGAGTAATGCGGTAAGATATTTACTTTATCAATTTTGCCAATTCTTTGAGATAGATTAGCATTGAAAATGAAATCATTCACCTTTGCATAATTCAAGACGAGGTTATAACCTATGCCAGCTCCAATATTAGTGCCTCCAGGAGATTTAACAATTAGATAATTTATAGTTGGTGTGATAATGTCTAATTCGTTTCGATAAGACCAATAGCCATTGACCCCACCATTACCGCCATAGTTTTGTTTACTTTCTTTAAAAGTAGAGTAAATAATCCCAATGTCTAACCTACCTTTTAATGTATACCCAACGGATGTAGTGTATACCTTATCAAATGCAAAGTCAGGGTTTGATCTTGATAGAGTAGCGGTAAGGCCTCTTTGACCCTCTTTAAAGTACACACTTTGAGCATTAACGGTACTACAAAGAGTAATGACCGCAGAAATAAAAAGTAATCTTCTATACATATACTAAAATTTAATTTTGTTCACAACCTCTTCAAAATCTAACTTCTCCCAAACCTCTTCAATATTCGGTTGGGCTAACACCTGATCCATAATGGCTTGTTGTTTTTTGCCTAGTGCATGGGCTTCGGAATAGCGGAAATTGCTAAAAGTAACCATGGTGTAGAGCGGCACCCATTTTTCTGGAAAAAGTTCGTTGAGGCGTTTTTCAATTTTCTTTTGCAGCACAAACATTGGGTCGGCTACTTTGTCGCGCATTTCTATAAAATTATAGAGCGCCAAATCGGCAATGGCGTTTCCATCAGGAATCCGTAAAGCCTCATATTCCGCCAGTAGGGCAGAATTGATTGCCCCGTGCTTCTCTAACAATTCATTAAAGACAAAGCAATCTTCAAAACCCGCATTCATGCCTTGGCCGTAAAATGGCACTAGCGCATGGGCGGCATCGCCAATCAAAGCTGTATTCCCTTTTACCCAAGGCTTGCACCTCACGGTAATCAGACTGGAAGTAGGATTTTCAAAAAACTCAGTTTTCAATTCAGGAAGAAAAGGCAGTGCATCTTTGAATTTACTTTCGAAGAATTGCTGAACATCCTCTTCCGTTTTTATGGCTTCAAAAGATATTTTTCCTTCAAAAGGGAAGAAAAGGGTGCAGGTAAAACTTTTGTCTAAATTAGGCAAGGCAATCAGCATATATTCGCCTCTGGGCCAAATGTGAAGTGCGTTGGGGTCTAAAGCAAAATCGCCATTGGCGGTGGGAGGCATGGTCAGTTCTTTGTAACCAGCCGAAATGTACTCTTGTGCGTAATTGAATCTGTCAGTTTTTTGCATGGCAGAACGCAAGGCGGAAAATGCACCATCGGCTCCAAAGAGAAAGTCGGCACTTACCTTTTTGCCATTTTCAAAATGAGCGGTGGCGGTATCGAAATCTACTTCCTCACATTTATGATCGAAACGAATTTCAACGCCATGCGCTTCAGCTTCGCTCATCA
>CAXBPM010000552.1:0-2657 GCA_963977345.1 uncultured Roseivirga sp. | reverse complement strand
TAGTCAATCAGCCTTTTTTTCTCTGTTTCGAAGTCTTTTTCAGTGGTCATTAAGAACTGAGGTGCTGTTCTTAAATTCTTCTTGTAGGGTTTTTCGCCAGTCACCATTCCCTTTACAAAGAACTTCAACATCAATTTCATCATGCCTTTTGGCGGTTGATGGGTGCCATCATAAATCATTTCGTAAGTAACACTGCAATGCGCCAACATTTGACCTACGTTCATTTTACCCCAAAGCGCATTGGTCTCTGGTGTGAGTTGGTTGATTCTATCAATGACTTCTTGAGTTACCTCTGGTTTAAAAATGTTTTTCATCGTTGTCTTTATAAAAATTGAAATCTAATACATGCCTACTTTACCGTTCATTGATTTGAAAATGGCAGGAGAGTTAAAGCCTACACCATCTTTAAACACAATTTCCATTTTTCGAATATTACTTACGTCCGCTTCTAAATCTCCATTGATGATAAGAATGTCGGCTTGTTTTCCTACTTCTAATGAACCAACTTTATCAGCACGCTCTAAGAATTTAGCGCCATCCAAAGTCGATATTTTTATAGCTTCTGTTAACGAAAAGCCGGCCTCGATGAAAAGCTCGATCATACGCTGATTGGCATAGCCTGCAATGGTTCTTCCCGCTCCAGTAGGGTCGGTTCCTGCCAATAGTTTTCCTCCCATTTCGTAAAACATTTTCTCCCAAGCCATTTGCTTTTGAAAATCAAGAACGGCCGTTTCATCTCTTCCTTGCTGACGCTTATGGCTGGTTACAAGGCTTTCGCGAATCTCAGGGCTCATGGCTTCTAAACCACCACCCAAAACCACTTCTCTATCGGTATAAGGCTCAAAAACGGTAAGGGTAGAAGTCACAGCCACATCTTTTTCGATCAGAAACTCCATTAACTGTTTCATTTCGGGAGCATCAACTGGTAAAGCACGTAATGCTTGGCCGCGTTTAAAAGCAGGGCAGAAGTCATCTACCTTATCGCCTACAAAGTCGGAGCTTTGGAAGAAACCGTGCTCAAGGTTGTCAATGCCGATTTCGGCTGCTTCGCGGTAAGTAACAGAACAGATATGACCAGTTACTTTCTTGCCTTTGGCGTGGGCAGCGTTCACTACGCTTTTTAGGTCTTCTTTTGTAATGTTCTGATACACCTTAAAGGAGTTAATGCCTCGATCTGCCCAAAAGTTCACCATTTCAGCAGCTTCATCAGAACTTTTAATCACACCTACTTCCGGTACCGATGTACCTTCTCTTTCTATAAACGGGCTTGTTAAGTCCATTTTTGGCCCTAACATTCTGCCTTCCTCAATCCATTTTCTAATGTTCAAATCAGTCTGCGGTTCAATGCTTCCCGCAGTACGGATGGTGGTTACTCCTCCGGCCAAATAGAGACGCGGAAAAGTAAATGTCATTTGAGAAACACTAAAAATGCCATCGAAAGGTTTCGGGTAGAAAATATGTTCGTGGAGCATGACCATACCAGGCATTATCGTTTTTCCAGTGCAGTCAATCACCTTCGCGCCAGCAGGAATGGTTACTTCACCCGTATTTCCCATGGCGGTGATAATTCCATTTTGGAAAATTAATGTTTGATTCGTTTTGATGTCTGCGCCAGTACCGTCAATGGTTTTAGCATGCGTAAGAGCAACCATGTTTTCCTGCACAGCAACATAAGGACGCACTGCCCTTGAAAATTCTTGAGCTTTCAGTATTTGGGTTGAAAAGAAAATAAGCAGAACGAGGACTGAGTTTTTAAAAGACATAGTATTGATTTGAGTATTGAAAGTTAAAGAATTATGCTTTCTAAATTGAGCTCGAACGTTGCATATGTTAGGCAAGCAGAATAAATTGTAAGATGGAAAGTTTGGTAAATTTCTTTGATAATATCCCCACAGAGTTTCGGGCGGGGATTTTAATTGGCGGAGTGGTGGTTTTTTGGATCATTGAAGGTACGCTTCCGCTCTTTGCTTTCCAGTATAAAAAAGTGAGACACGCAGGACTTAACCTCTTTTTCACCTTAACTACCGCCATTATTGGCTTTGGTTTGGCGGGGGTACTTTTGGCCGCATCAGACATGGTGGCCAATAATCAGTTTGGACTGCTGTATGTCCTTGATTTACCACTTTGGGGGCAGTTGATTGTTGGAGTATTGCTGCTTGATTTCATTGGCGCTTACCTGGTGCATTATACCGAGCACAAAGTAAAGTGGATGTGGAAATTTCATTTGGTACACCATAGCGATACCACGGTGGATGTTACTACGGGTTTGCGACATCATCCAGGAGAAACCATTTTCAGAATTGCATTTACGATTCTTGCCGTAATTGTTGTGGGCGCACCCATGTGGCTCATTATGGTATACCAAAGCCTTTCAGTGCTTTTTGCCCATATCACTCATGCAAACATCAGCATGCCAAAATCAGTAGATAGAGCCCTTTCTTGGCTATTTGTTACGCCATTAATGCATAAGGTGCATCATCATTATACGCAACCCTTAACGGATACCAACTTCGGAAATATCTTTTCCATCTGGGATCGTATTTTTGGCACTTTTGCCCAAGTTGAAGATACAAAAGAGTTGATTTATGGCATTGATACCCATATGGATCCTAAAGAAAATGACAATATGGTGAACCTGCTCAAAATTCCATTTCAAC
>CAXBPM010000551.1:0-2664 GCA_963977345.1 uncultured Roseivirga sp. | reverse complement strand
GACGAAGCCTTTTTAGACGTGACCGAAAACAAAATGGGCATTGCTTCGGCCACCCTGATTGCCAAAGCCATTCGGAAACAGATTTTTGAAGAAACTGGTTTGACCGCCTCAGCAGGCATTTCCATCAATAAGTTTTTGGCGAAAATTGCCAGTGACTACCAAAAGCCCAACGGCATTACCCTGATTGGCCCAGAAAAAGCCGTCTCTTTTTTAGAGCAATTGGAAGTAGACAAGTTCTTTGGCGTGGGAAAAGTAACCGCCAAGAAAATGCACGGTCTGGGCATTCACACAGGGCTCGACTTAAAGCAATGGACCAAGGAAGCGCTGAGGCTTAAATTTGGCAAAGCAGGCCCCTTTTATTACGACATTGTTCGGGGGGAAGATCAGCGTCCAGTGAACCCCAATAGAATCAGAAAATCGTTGGGAGCCGAAAACACTTTTGATCAAGATTTGGTAGAAATTGAGGACATGAAAATGGCCTTGGACCCTATTCTTCAAACCGTTCATAAAAGACTGGAAAAAGCCAATAAATTTGGCAAGACGCTTACCCTTAAAATAAAATTCAAAGACTTTAGTCAGATTACCCGAAGCATTACCCAAACCGAGAATATTGTAAGTAGCGAAATACTTAAACAACTGACTTTCAATTTACTTGAGCAGGTAAATTGGGAAGATTTTCCGGAAGGCGTGCGCTTGTTGGGTGTTACCTGTTCCAACTTTGAGCAAGACGAGGCAGAAGAAAATATCAAAAAAACAGGATACCAATTGACAATTGACTTTTAGAATTGTTAAAATAGAATAAAATTTAATCGCTAAATCGAGTAAATTTGAGCATTATTGAAACTCAATATGGAAAAGTTAGTTATAGCAAGCCACGCAGAATTTGCAGAACACATTGGTAAGGAGTTGGGTGTTTCAGAATACCTTAAAATCGACCAGGACAGAATCAATGTTTTTGCCGATGCCACACTAGACCATCAATGGATTCATACCGACCCTGAAAGGGCCAAATCTGAAGGCGGTTTTGGAAACACCATTGCTCATGGTTATTTAACTTTATCTATTCTTCCGCATTTATGGGAGCAAATTGCCGATATCCAGAACATCAAAATGATGATTAACTACGGTATCGAAAGGCTTAAATTCAATCAGCCTGTAGTAGCAGGTTCTGAAGTAAGGTTGAGGGTGAAACTCACTTCTTTGGCCGATTTACGAGGCATTACCAAATGCCAGCTGAATGTAAAACTGGAAATCAAAGACAATCCAAAACCTGCCTTTACAGGTGAAATGATCTTCTTATATCATTTCGCATAAGCCCCATTTTAAAAGGAAATAAAATACGCAAAGCCTAACTCGAAAGAGTTGGGCTTTTTTGTTGACTTTCCCATGAGATCATCATCAACCATACAGCCCAATGGGAGCGTCATTCTGATGAACCTGAAGCACAGCGTAAGGTGAAGAAAGAATCCGTCAGTTCTTGACAGCCGAGGCCTTGAACGGACGGATTCTTTCTTCCTCGTGCCTCGTCATCAGAATGACGGTAAGTTTTATTTATCTATGTCACTGAAAAAGGCCTTCGAAGTCTCGGAGCAGGGTGACTTAGCGTGAGCGATTGGCACCCTGCTTTGCGACAATAGTGTCGCAGACTCAATGATTGGTGATAATTATAACAAAGGCATTAACTTACTTACCGTTTGAAACGTAACTATTCTTTATGAAAACCATCCTTTTAGCGCTAAGTGTTTCGCTCCTATTTTGGTCATGTGGCACTAAGCCAAAACCAAGCGTGGTTTATCCTACAGATGCCAATGGTCAAGTGGGCGAACAAGCACTGATTGTAGACAGCACTTTAGTGCTTACAGGCGACCTTCCTGTCTATTTTGACAGCACCGATTACCTGCTCTTCCCCATTGGAGAAATTCGGGTTTCGAGTCGCGCGGGAAGCAAGCTTTATCTAGGGTCGGGAAGTTCAGGGGACATCTCCTTTTCAACTGGCTACTTAAGTGGAAGTTCCTATACCGGCAGCTTGAGTAAAGTCATGATTCAGCATTTAGATTCTTCCAATTTCAGGCCTATTACGGAGCAGCAACTTAAAATCAGAAGCTTCCAGTTTTTGGAGGCTATACGCAAGAAAACCGGTCAACAACTGGTGGTCATGACCGTCACTGACAGAGACACCAACAATGATGGCGAACTTACGAATGATGATATTGAGTCGCTTTACTTATCACATCTGAGTGGCCAGAATTTCAAAAAACTGACCCTTGAGCTTCAGGAACTACTAGATTGGAGGATTTTGATCGTCAATAAACGCTTGTACTTCCGCACTTTAGAAGACATTGATAAGAATGGCGAATTCGACAAGAAAGATAAGATTCATCACTTCTTCATTGACCTCACCGACCCTGATTTTAAGGTGGTTGAGTTTAATCCATTGGGGTAACAGCCATTAGCCCCATTGGTCAGACCACTTGGAGTGGTCTGACCAATTAGCAGACTGCCGCAGATACTAAGAGAACAGGTTTTAGACCTTTTTTTCCTCTCCGCCCTTGTTGGTGTTCTTCACCAACAAGCTGCCAACGATTTGTGTTTCGGGAAAATTCCGAAGCCTCGGAACCTACAGGGATGACTGTTCTGAGTAGTGCGTAATAATGTTGCCTCTTT
>CAXBPM010000550.1:0-2666 GCA_963977345.1 uncultured Roseivirga sp. | reverse complement strand
ATGCTAAGAACATAATTTTTAAGCATGTAAGCGGAGGAGATGATACTTCACTCGATTTCAAAACGAGGTTTATTAACTACTGGAATAACTTAAGTCAGCTTTATTTAGATCGCCCAGAAATACAGCGATTCTTCGAGCAGTTCATGATTTCACCTTTTAACACCCCAGAAGTTCAGAATGCAGATTCGCCATGGCATAATTGGAATAGCAGCTTCTTTCAAGAGGGAATTGACAAGGGGTATTTAAGAAACCTGTCACCCGACATCCTCTTTATTATGGTGATCGGAAGTATCAATTCGATGTCTAAAGTGAGGCAGAATTTTAGTGCAAAAATTACAGAAAAAGGAATTGACCTCAATCAACTCTCAGAAATGACCTGGGATGCGATTAGGAAACAATAAGATTTCCCCCACAAGAGAATAAACACAAACCATTAAAACAGATAGATTATTATGAGAGGAATTAAGCATTTGTTGCTTTATGGCCTATTGGTTTTTCTAGTGCCCAACATGATGATTGGACAACAGAATCAGCCAATGAATACCAAACTCAGCCTAGACCAGATTTTGGATTATGCCTTAGAGAATAGCCCCATGATTCAGCAGTCGTTGCTGGATGAGGAAATTGGGGAACACCAAATTAAATCAAATTTATCAGGGTGGTTGCCACAAGTATCGGCCGACTTTGGTGCTTCGCATAACATCAAGCGCCAAACGCAAGTCATTGGAGATCAGCCCATCACCTTTGGGCAGAACTACAATTCGAACTTGCTTTTCCAAGTAAATCAAAACCTATTTAGTCGTGATCAATTCTTCGCGTCAAAAACAAAAGGTTTGGTGCGATCAGATTTAGATCAGAACACCGAAGGCAACAAAGTGAATACCGTGGTGATGGTAAGCAAGGCCTACTATGACATCCTATTGACTTTCGAGCAGCTGGATATTCTAGACGAAAACTTGGGCCGTTTGCAAAAGCAATATCAAGATGCCAAAAGCCGCTACGAGTCGGGTTTAGTAGATAAAACGGATTATCAAAGGGCTGGCATTTCACTATCTAACCTTAAAAGCGATAGAAATAGAGTGGCCACCTCGTTGGATGCCAAGTTTGCCTATTTAAAGCAGTTGATGGGTTTCCCTACGCAGAATAATTTAGAGCTCGACTATGAATACGCTGCGATGGAAGCGGAAACTGAAATGGATACCACTGAGCAGTTAATGGTAGAAAATAGAATCGAATACCAACAAATGGAAACTCAGGTTTCATTGTTCGGTATCCAAACTCGTTACGAAAAATGGTCTTTCATTCCCGAGGTTTCTGCCTATTACAATTACAACCTGTTGTTTTTCAATAATGAGTTTTCGGATTTATACAGCAAGAACTATCCTACTTCTGTAGTCGGACTTTCTGTAGGGATTCCAATTTTTCAAGGTGGAAAAAGAACTCAGAAAATAAAAATAGCCGAACTCCAAGAGGAGCGTATTCAGCTGGATAAAACCAATCTGAAGAACCAAATCAACACGGAATATGAAGCGGCTATGGCAGATTATAAAAGTAATCTCTACGAGTGGAAAGCAGTAAAGGAGAATATGGAGTTGGCCGAAGAGGTGTACAATATCATCAAGCTACAATATGACGAAGGCATTAAAGCCTATGTGGATCTTATTGTGGCAGAAACCGAACTGAGAACTTCACAACTCAATCATTACAATGCCCTTTACATGGTTTTAGCCAGCAAGCTAGACCTGAAAAAGGCTTTAGGAAACATAGAAATCAATTGATCAAGCAAATAACTATTTCAAAATAATGAGAACACAAGCTACAATATTGACCTTGGCTGTTATGCTATTTGGCATTTCATCGTGCAGCAAAAAAGAGGCAACTGTACAGCAACAAGCACCTCCGGCTGTAGCCGTAAAAGCCATCACGGTAGAAAATAAACAAGTAACCGCAATAGATGAATACCCTTCTACTGTAGTGCCTAAAAACGAGGTGGAGTTAAGGCCTCAGATCAGTGGAACCATCACGAATATTTTTATTCAGGATGGACAAACCATTAAGAAAGGGCAAAAGCTTTATGAGATAGACAGAAGCAAATATGTGTCAGCAAAACTGCAAGCAGAAGCTGCTGTGGCCATAGCCGAATCTAACTTGGCTCGAATCACAAAAGATGTAGAGCGTTATGAGCGATTGATTGAAAAAGATGCGATTGCAAAGCAACAAGTCGATTATGCTAAAGCAGATTTGCTAACTGCACAGTCGCAGCTTACTGCGGCCAAAGCGCAATTGGAAAGTGCAAAAATCGATTTGAGTTACACCCTAGTTACAGCTCCATTCGATGGCACCATCGGTATTTCACAAGTGCGTTTGGGAGCTCAAGTTTCTCCAGGTCAGCCTTTGCTGAACACCTTATCGTCAGACAACCCGATTTTGGTAAACTTCTCGATCAGTGAACGCGAAATCCCAAGATTCAACCGCTTGATGAAAGGAAACGATAATCCAGACTCACTTTTCACTATTGCCTTTCACGATGGATCGGTTTACCCATTCATTGGTGAATTAGTCACTATTGACCGTGCGGTGGGAAGACAATCAGGAACGATCAGTTTGAGGGTGAAATTTGATAACCCTAACCGTGACCTTATTTCAGGAATGACGGTTTCTATGCG